>NZ_JBFBAV010000006.1:0-254280 GCF_040689505.1 Streptomyces sp. NPDC051211 | reverse complement strand
CTCCCGCGCCATCCGGTCCCACCTGCGACGACGTGGGATCCGCGCGGTCATCCCGCAGCCGTCCGACCAGGTTGGCAACCGCCTGCGGCGAGGCCGCCGAGGCGGCCGCCCGCCCGGCATCGACGCCGAGATCTACAAGCAGCGGAACACCGTCGAACGCTGCATCAACCGCCTCAAGCAGTGGCGCCGCCTGGCCACACGATGCGACAAACCCGCCATCGCCTACCAGGCCGCACTCCACCTCGCCGCCATCCTCATCCGGGCACGACGCTGACCAAAGAGACAGAACCTAGTCGTCTGCCCGTCCGGTCGTCCGGTCGTCTAGTCGGTGGTGAGTTCGACCAGCTTGGCGACCGTGTTCCAGTTGCGGGTGGTGGCGTCGATGCCCTTGAGGAGGGCGGGGCGGGCGAGGGCCTCGGCCAGTTTGGAGCGGCCGAGGCCGTTCGGGGCGTAGAGGTAGAGGACGCGGTCGCCGAGGGTGAACTCCTCCGGGAGGAAGGCTTCCCGGTCGAGGGCGGCGAAGCGGTCCGCGGCCGGCTGTTCGGAGAGGAAGGTGGCGTGCAGCTGCTTGCCTTCCAGTTCGGCGGCCGGGTAGGGGCAGGCGTCGGCGACGGCCTTCAGGTGGGGGCCGTCGACGACCAGGCAGGCGACGCGGAAGCCGAAGCGGCCTTCGATGGCCTTCTCCAGGCCGCGGGCCAGGGTCTGCGGGTCCTGCTCCGGGGCGGTGAAGACGGCGTTGCCGCTCTGGAGGTAGGTCTGGACCCCGGCGTGGCCCAGTTCCTCCAGTACGGTGCGGAGCTCGGCCATCGGGACCTTCTTGGCGCCGCCGACATTGATGCCGCGCAGCAGGGCCGCGTACTTCTTCGTCTTCGTCGTCCTCGTCGTCATGGCCGAACGATAGGGCGCCCCTCTGACAGTTCGGCCTCGATGAGGTCCGCCGCCCGACGCGTGCCGCCTTCCGCGGCCATCTGCGTACGGATCTCCTCGGCGCGGGCCGCCACCTGGGGGTCGGCGGTCAGGGCGAGGACGGCGGCGCGCAGGGATTCGGCGGTGGCCTCCGCCATGGGGAGGTGCCGGGCCACGCCCAGCGCGGCGAGCATGTCGGCGTTGCCGAACTGGTCGACGGCCTGCGGGACGGCCACCATCGGGGTTCCGGTGGCGAGGCCTTCCTGGCTGCCGCCGGCTCCGGCGTGGGTGATGAAGGCGTCGGCCTGCCGCAGGATGTCCAGCTGCGGAACCCAGCGGTGGACTTCGGCGTTGGCGGGGATCTCGCCGAGCTCGGTTTCGTCGGTGAGCTTGCCGATCTGCAGGACCAGGTGCCAGTCGGGGAGGCCGGCGAAGGCGTCAAGGCAGGCCCGGTAGAAGGCGGGCCGCTTGGTGAAGGCGGAGCCGAGGGAGACCAGGACCACCTTCTTGCCTTCGGCGGCCGGCGGCCGCTGCCAGCCGCCCTGCTCGGTGCGTGCGCCCTGGCAGGCGCCGACGAAGGTGTGGACGGTCTCGTCGACCCGGTCGGCGTGCGGCTGGAGCACCTTGGGGATCAGCACGATGCTGCGGCGCGGCCGGCCGACGAACCGGTCGGAGTCCTCGGGGATCCCGTTCTCGTCGAGCCAGGCCCGGAACCGGGCGTAGTACGCCTGCCCGCGCTCGGTGGCCTTGAGGGGTGCGGTCATGGGTTCGGCGACCTCTTCCTCGTATCCCTCCCAGGCGACCAGGTTCGGGGAGAGGGAGACGGCGGGGACGCCCCAGCGGTGGGCGAGGACGCCCGCCGGGTAGGAGGTGATGTCGTGGATGACCAGGTCGGGCTCGTCTCCTTCGAAGGCGGCGGCGAGCTGCGGGAGGGCCTGGATGGCGTCGTCGAGGAAGGGTTCGATGTTGTCGATGAACTCGGTGCCCCAGTCCTCGGGCGTGTCCTCGGTGGGGAGGGTGGAGGTGTAGATCACCGGTGTGGCGCCGGTCTCCGCGATCTTCTCGGCGAAGGAGGCGGGGATGGCGTAGCTGACGCGGTGGCCGCGGGCGACGAGTTCGCGGATCACTTCGATGCTGGGGTTCACGTGGCCGTGGGCGGCGATGGAGAACATGGCGATGTGTGCGGGCTTTGCTGAGGTCATGCCCTCACCGTAATGAGACGAGACGTCTCGTGCAACGTTGATTTCCGGCCACCCGAGGCCGCCGATGCGAAACTTGTCGGATTCACGGACTCACTGACCCACTCATGCGGAAATCGGAGCGAGATGGACGAGGCGCAGGCCAGGGGCGTGCTGCAGGAAGCCGGCCTCACCGAGCGGGCGGAGCTGCTCGCGCTCGGCGAGAACGCGGTCTTCGCCGTCGGCGAGCTGGTGGTGAAGGTGGGCCGGACGGCCGAGCTGCTGGCGCGCGCCGAGCGCGAGCTGGCGGTCGCCGGGTGGCTCGCCGACCGCGGCGTCCCGGCGGTCCGCGCGGCGGAGCCGAAGCCGCGGCTGGTCGACGGGCATCCCGTCACGCTCTGGCAGCGGCTCCCCGCCGCCGTGCGCCCGGCCGGAGCGGCCGACCTGGCCGGGCTGCTACGCCTGGTGCACGCGCTGCCGGCGCCCCCGTTCGAACTGCCCGGCCGGGACCTGCTGGGCGGGGTGGAGCGCTGGCTGCGGCTGGCCGGGGACGCCATCGACCCGGCGGACGCCGCCTATCTGCGGTCCCGGCGCGACTCCTTCGCGGCCGAGGCGGCCGCACTGGTGCCGCACCTGCCGCGCGGCCCGATCCACGGCGACGCCCTCCCCCGGAACGTCCATGTGGGCCCGGACGGGCCGGTCCTGGTCGACCTGGAGACCTTCGCGACCGACCTCCGGGAGCACGACCTGGTGGTGATGGCCCTGTCCCGCGACCGCTACGGGCTGCCCGCCGACGCGTACGAGGCCTTCACCGCGGCGTACGGCCGGGACGTCCGCGACTGGCCGGGCTGCGCGGTCCTGCGCGGCGCCCGCGAAACGGCCAGCTGCGCCTGGGTCGCGCAGCACGCCCCGGCCAACCCGAAGGCCCTGGCCGAATTCCGACGCCGCGTCGCCTCGCTCCGCGACCCCGCCCCGGACGTCCGCTGGCACCCCTTCTGACCGCCCCGGGCCGTCGGCCGGCGCCGTCCTCAAGCCGGGGCCGTCCTCAAGCCGGGGCCCTCCTCAAGCCGAGGCCGTCCTCAGGCCCCCGCGCTCGCCGTCGCCAGGCCGCGCAGTGGCCAGGCCGTGTCGATCACCGCGTCCGGGGTGCCCTGGCTGCGCAGGTAGGACTGGAAGTCGCGGGCCCAGCGGGCGTGCCAGCGGGTCTGTTCGGCGTGCAGGTCGGCGGGGTCGAGCGCGGCCACCGACGGGTGCCGGGCGGCTATCGCGCGGGCGACCTGGACCGCGGCCAATGCGTCCGCGCCCGCGTCGTGCGCAGCCTCCAGCCGCACCCCGTACACCCCGCAGACCGCCTCCAGGGTCCGCTTGCCGCGCCGGTAGCGGTCCACCGCGCGGTCGATGGTGAGCGGGTCGACCACCGGGCCGGTCTCCGGCCCGCCCAGCCGGTCGGCCAGCGACGGCAGCCCGTGCCGGGCGAGTTCGGCCGCCAGCAGCGTCAGGTCGAAGGCCGCGTTGTACGCGACGACCACCGCGCCCCGCCGCCACCGGTCGGCCAGGGCCTCCGCGACCTCGTCCGCGACCTCCCGGGCCGGCCGGCCCTCCCGGACCGCCCGCTCCGTGCTGATCCCGTGGATCGCCGAGGCCTGCTCGGGGATCGCTATCCCCGGGTCGGCCAGCCAGCCGCGCCGCGCGCCGACGACTCCGCCGGCCACCTCGACCAGCGCGGCCGTGACGATCCGCGACTCCCCCGGCTCCGTGCCGGTCGTCTCCAGGTCGAAGCCGATCAGCGTTCCCCCGTGCCACTCCCCCATGGCGCCCCTCCCCCGATGTCCCCCGATGTTCCTGCAACGGCTTTCAGCCTGCCACGGCGCACTGACAGCCGGGACACCAGGCAAGCAGCCGGCGGTCAGGACACCGGCCGGGAGTCGTCCCACACCGACTCGAATTCCTCCCGGTAGGTGGTGAACAGACCGTGGTCCGCGTCCTTGGGCACCCCCCGGCCCCCGCCCCGCAGGACCAGCACCGGCGCCTCCATGCCGCGCGCCCGCCGCAGGTACGACTGGACCACCGCGATCCCCGAGGTCTCGCCCTCCACCAGGTAGGCGGTGAAACGGGGGGTCTCGTCGAAGACGTGGATGGCGAAGCCCGAGGGGTCGCGCAGGCCCGCCCGGACCCGGCGGACGTGCAGGATGTTCATCTCCACCGAGCGGCTCAGCTCGCCCTTGCGCAGGCCCAGCTCCCGTTCCCGCCGCTTCACCGCGCTGCTCGCCGGGTTCAGGAAGAGCAGCCGAACCCGGCAGCCGGCCTCCACCAGCCGGACGAGTCTTCGCCCGGAGTAGTTCTGGACGAGCAGGTTGAGCCCTATGCCGATGGCGTCGAGGCGGCGGGCCCCGCCGAAGAGGTCCTCGGCCGGCAGCTGCCGCTGGAGCCGGACCCGGTCGGGGTGGACCGAGATGACGTCCGCGTACCGGTCGCCGACCAGGTCCTCGACCGCGTCGATGGGCAGCCGGTCCGCCGAGGGGCTGCCGGCGCCCCCGCCGAGCACCTCCAGCAGCCGCGCCGAGGCCCGCTCCGCCTGCCCCAGCACCGCCTGCGACAGGGCCCGGTTGCGGGAGACCACGTTGCGGGTGACCTCCAGCTCGTCCAGGGCCAGCTCGATCTCGCGCCGGTCGTCGAAGTACGGCTCGAAGCACGGCCAGTGCTGGACCATCAGCTCCCGCAGCTGCGGCAGGGTCAGGAAGGAGAGAACGTTGTCGTCGGCCGGGTCCAGCAGGTAGCCCTTGCGGCGGCTGACCTCGCGCACCGCGACCGCGCGCTGCACCCACTCCTGACCGGCCGGACCGGCGGCGGCGACCACCCAGTCGTCCTCGCCGTGCACCGGCTCGTAGATCGGGCGCAGCACCGCGCCCACCACGGCCCGCAGCCGCTGTTCGATCAGGTTCAGCCAGATGTACGCACGGCCGGCCCGCTGGGCCCGGGTGCGGACCTCGCTCCAGGCCTCCGCGCCCCAGTCCAGCTCGACGCCGGTACGCGGGTTCCCGCCGGGCGCCTCCGGTCCTGCCAGCGAGACCGTCCCGGCCTCCGCGGCGCCGCCCTCGTGACCGCCGTCACCAGGGGGCAGCTCCAGACCTCCCGAGCTCACCCGCGCACCCGCCCTTCCGCTACCCCTCCAGTGATCAAGGAAGGGTACTCCGCGCACGCGGCCCGGTGCAGCCGGATGGCCCTTACAGAGGCTGCCTGTTGACCCATCATCGGATTCCCCGACAGTCCGCTGACCCGCATATCGGCTGGCCGGGTCACCCGGTAGGACCTGCGCAAGTCCGCACACCGGGCCCCCCTTTCGGGGAAGATCTGGCGGAGACCAACCGACGCCGGATCAGGAGTGGAAGAGTCGCATCTATGCAGGTCTGGCCCGGACAGGCGTATCCCCTCGGCGCAACGTACGACGGCGCCGGCACCAACTTCGCGGTCTACTCGGAGGCCGCCCGACGCATCGAACTGTGCCTGCTGCACGACGACGGTTCGGAAACCGCGGTGGAGCTGCGCGAGACGGACGCCTTCGTCCGGCACGCCTATCTGCCCGGCGTCATGCCCGGTCAGCGCTACGGCTTCCGGGTGCACGGCCCGTACGAGCCCGAGCGCGGCCACCGCTGCAATGCGGCCAAGCTGCTGCTCGACCCGTATGCGCGGGCCATCAGCGGGTCCGTCTCCTGGGGCGAGGAGGTGTACGGCTACCACTTCGGCCGCCCCGACTCCCGCAACGACCTGGACTCCGCCCCGCACACCATGAGCTCGGTCGTGGTGAACCCGTACTTCGACTGGGCCAACGACCGGCCGCCGCGCCACGAGTACCACCACACCGTGCTGTACGAGGCCCACGTCAAGGGGCTGACGATGCGTCACCCCGATCTGCCGGAGGAACTGCGCGGCACGTACGGGGCGCTGGGCCATCCGGCGGTCATCGGGCACCTCACCAAGCTGGGGGTCACCGCGCTGGAGCTGATGCCGGTGCACCAGTTCATCAACGACCACCGGCTCGTCGACGACGGGCTGAGCAACTACTGGGGCTACAACACCATCGGGTTCTTCGCCCCGCACAACCGCTACGCCTCCGGGGACCGCGGCCAGCAGGTGCTGGAGTTCAAGTCGGCGGTCCGGGCGCTGCACGAGGCCGGGATCGAGGTGATCCTCGACGTGGTCTACAACCACACCGCGGAGGGGAACCACCTGGGCCCCACGCTGTCCTTCCGGGGGCTGGACAACTCCTCGTACTACCGGCTGGCGGACGACGCCCGCTACTACACGGACACCACCGGCACCGGAAACTCGCTGCTCATGCGGTCCCCGCACGTGCTCCAGCTGATCATGGACTCGCTACGGTACTGGGTCACCGAGATGCACGTGGACGGCTTCCGCTTCGACCTGGCGGCCACCCTGGCCCGCCAGTTCCACGAGGTGGACCGGCTGTCCTCGTTCTTCGACCTGGTGCAGCAGGACCCGGTGGTGAGCCAGGTCAAGCTGATCGCGGAGCCCTGGGACCTGGGCGAGGGCGGCTACCAGGTGGGCAACTTCCCGCCGTTGTGGACCGAGTGGAACGGCAAGTACCGGGACACCGTACGGGACCTGTGGCGGGGCCAGCCGCGCATCCTCGCCGACTTCGCGGGCCGGCTCACCGGCTCCTCCGACCTCTACCAGGACGACGGGCGCCGCCCGCTCGCCTCCATCAACTTCACCACCTGCCACGACGGCTTCACCCTGCACGACCTGGTGGCGTACAACGAGAAGCACAACGAGGCGAACCGGGAGGGCAACCGGGACGGGGAGAGCCACAACCGGTCCTGGAACTGCGGGGTGGAGGGGCCGACCGAGGATCCGGAGATCACGGAGCTGCGGGCCCGGCAGATGCGCAACTTCACCGCCACCCTGATGCTGTCGCAGGGGGTGCCGATGCTCAGCCACGGGGACGAGTTCGCCCGCACCCAGGGCGGCAACAACAACGCCTACTGCCAGGACAACGAGCTGTCCTGGGTGGAGTGGCCGGATCCGGGCAAACCGGCGCCCGCGCTGCTGGAGTTCACCCGGCAGATGGTGTGGCTGCGCCGCAACCACCCGGTGTTCCGGCGCCGGCGCTTCTTCCACGGCCGCCCGGTGGAGGGCACCCACGACGAACTCTCGGACATCGCCTGGTTCACCCCGCACGGCGAGGAGATGCGGGCCCGCGACTGGCAGTCGCAGCACACCCGGGCCCTGACCGTCTTCCTCAACGGGGAGGCGATCTCCGAGCCGGGGACCCGCGGCGAGCGGATCACCGACGACTCGTTCCTGCTGATGTTCAACGCCGGTGCGGACGCACAGGAGTTCACGCTCCCGGCCGGGCACGGCTCGCAGTGGCGGCTGATCGTCGACACGGCCCGGGCGGAGGTGATGCCGGCCGGCACCGGACCGCAGTTCGCGGCCGGCGACCGGGTGGCGCTGATCGGCCGGAGTCTGGTGGTGCTTCAGCGGCCCGCGTAGCTGCGGGTGCCGGCGTCGTCCGGGGTGCGCGGGGAGTCCTTCTGCTGCGCCGGGACGAAGGCGGCCACGGTGTGCGTACGGGCGGCCGGCACCCGGGTGAGCAGGGCCAGGCCGAGGCTGAGTGCGGCCGCGGCGACGGCCACCGCGAAGGCGCCGGACGGCCCGTACCACTCGGCCAGCCGGCCGGACAGGGCCAGCGCGAGCGCCTGTCCGGCCACCAGCGAGCTGGCCGCGAACGCCATCGCCTCGGCCAGCCCGGCCGGCTCCACGTGCCGCTCGGTCAGCGCGAACGCGGTGATCAGGTGGGGTGCGTAGGCGGCGCCGAGGACGGTCACCACCGCGTACAGGCTCCACAGGCTGCCGGTGAACAGCAGCGGTACGGAGAGCAGCAGGGCGGCGCCGGTGGCGACGCGCCAGCGCAGCCGGAGCCCGAACCGAGCCGGCAGCGCGCCCAGGGCGAGGCCCACGGCGGCGCTGACCACGCCCATGGCGGCGTACACGATCCCGGCCTGGCCGGGTACCCCCAACTCGGCGGTCAGCGCGGCGATTCCGGCCTGGCAGCCGCCGAACATGGCGCCCTGCAGGGCCAGCGATCCGCGGACGGAGTACACCACGCCGGGCGGCCGGGTCCGGCGCCCCCGCCGGACGGGGGCGGGCTCGCCGTCCCCCAGACTCCGTCCGGGGGGACCCCCTGTGACGGCGGCGGTCGGGTGCAGCGCGTAGGCCGTCGCGAAGACCGCGACGAGGGCGGCGGCGGCGCCGAGGGCGACCGCCGGGTGGGCGATGAGCGCGGCCAGCCCGACCAGGGCGGGGCCGATGACGAAGGAGACCTCGTCGAGGGTGCCTTCGAGCGAGTGCACGGCGCCGACGACGCCCTCGCCGGCCTCGGCGCGGTGCGCGAGGGCGACGGAACGGGTCCGGGCGAGCGGCCCGATCAGCGGTACGGAGGCGCCGGTGACGGCGCCGATCGCGGCGAGCGGGACGGTGTCCAGCCCGCCGAGGGCGCCGGCGACCAGGGCGCCGGTGGCGACGGCGTTCACCGCGGCGGCGGCGAGCACGACGGGGCGCTGCCCGCGCCGGTCGGCGATCCGGCCCAGCACGGGGCCGCAGACCACCTGTCCGGCGGACAGGGTGCCGCCCACGATCCCGGCCGTGGCCAGCGAGCCGCTGGTCTCGGCGACCAGCAGCACGGTCCCGAACTGGGACATGGCGACGGGGAGTCGGGCGAAGAACGAGAAGAGCGGGAGAAGGGGCCCGGTCAGGGCGATGACTCTGCGATAGGTGTCGACGGTTCCAACCACCGGCCACACGCTAACCGGATGCAATCACCCGGATGCACTGGGCAATGGCACGGAATCGGCGTCGCTGGGTACGTACGTTCTCATGACCCTGCAGTACTCGACCGCGCGTCCGACCGTCCCGCCGGCCCCCACCTCGACCTACCGGCTCCAACTGACTCCCGGTTTCACCTTCGCGGCCGCGGAGGCGGCCGTACCGTACCTCGCTTCGCTCGGTGTGTCGCACCTGCACCTGTCGCCGGTGCTGGAGGCGGTGCCCGGCTCTACGCACGGGTACGACGTGGTGGACCACGGCCGGGTGCGGGAGGAGCTCGGCGGCGAGGCCGGGCTGCGCGCACTGGCCCGGACCGCCCACGCGCACGGCCTGGGCCTGGTCCTGGACATCGTGCCCAACCACATGGCGGTCCCGTCCCCGCTGCGGCTCAACCGGGCGCTGTGGGAGGTGCTGCGGGAGGGCCCCGGATCGCCGTACGCCCGCTGGTTCGACATCGACTGGGCGGCCGGCGGCGGACAGCTGCTGCTGCCGGTGCTGGCGGACCCGCCGGACCCGGCCGGAGCGCGGGTGGCCGACGGGCTGCTCCACTACGGCGGCCACGAGTTCCCGCTGCGAGAGGACACGGCCGGGCTGCCGCTGCCGCAGCTGCTGGCCGCACAGTGGTACCGGCCGGCTTGGTGGCGGGAGGCCCGCACCCGGCTCAACTACCGCCGGTTCTTCACCATTTCCTCGCTGATCGGGGTCCGGGTGGAGGATCCGGAGGTGTTCGCGGCCACCCACGTGAAAGTGCTGGAGCTGGTCCGGGAGGGGCTGCTGGACGGCCTGCGCATCGACCACGTTGACGGCCTGGCCGACCCGGAGGGCTACCTGCGGCGGCTTCGCAAGGCGGTGGGCGAGGACTGCTGGGTGGTGGTGGAGAAGATCCTCGCCCGGGAGGAACCGCTGCCGCCGTCCTGGCCGGTGGCGGGGACGACCGGGTACGACGCCCTGCACCGGGTGGACGGCGTGTTCGTGGACCCGGCCGGGGCGGAGCTGCTGGCCGCGCGGTACCGGGAGGCCACCGGGTCGCCCGGCTGGACGGAGGTGGCGCAGGAGTGCGCGGCCTCCGTCCTGGACACCGACCTGGCCGCGGAACTGGAGATCCTGTACCGGCTGGCCGCCGCCCCCGGGGGCGACTCCGAACTCGGCGTCGCAGTACGGGCCTTACTCCTCGCCTATCCGGTCTACCGTCCCTACCCGGGGGCCGGCGGGCTCTCCACGGAGGCGGTGGAGCGGGCCCGGGAGGCCGCCGGTGCGGCGGCCGTGGACCGGGTCCGGGCCCTGCTGGAGGAGTCGCCGGCCTTCGCCGCCCGGTTCGCCCAGACCTCGGCCGCGCTGCGCGCCAAGTCCCTGGAAGACCGGGCCTTCTACCGGTACGCGCCGCTGCTGTCGGCCACCGAGGTCGGCGGCGACCCGGGCCGGCCGGCCGTGTCCGCCGCCGAGTTCCACGCGTACTGCGCGCGGCTGGAGGAGGACTGGCCGGCTTCCGGAACGGTCCTGTCCACCCACGACACCAAGCGCAGTGCGGACGTCCGGGCCCGGATCGCGCTGCTCTCGGAACGGCCGGACGCCCTGCGACTGCCGGAGCGGGCGCAGGCCGCGGACCCGCAGCTGGCCTGGGTCGCCGAGCAGACCTCGCTGGGCCTCGGCCAGGCCCCGGACCGGGCGGAACGCCTGGCGGCCACCCTGCTCAAGGCGGCCAAGGAAGCCGCCCTGCACACGAGCTGGACCGACCCGGACCCGGCGTACGAGGCCACCGTCCCCGGGTACGTCCGCCCCGGGCCGGTGCCGGACGAGGCCGGGGAGGAGGCCGGGTTCGAGACCGGGGTGGCGAGCGGGTTCGCGACCGGGGTCCGGGCCAACACCCTCGGTATGACCGCCCTCCACCTGGCCATGCCCGGTGTGCCCGAGGTCTACCAGGACTGCGAGGCGGAGTACCGGGCGCTGGTCGACCCCGACAACCGGCGGCCCGCCCGGTTCCACCGGGCCGCGCTGGCCCGGCTCGACGCCGGGGCCGAACCGGCCGGCCTGTCGGAGGAGAAGCTGGCCCTCACCGCGGCCCTGCTGCGGCTCCGCCGGACCCGGCCCGGCCTGTTCCACGGCTACGCCCCGCTGCCGGCCCGCGGCCCGGCGGCCGGCCACTGCCTCGCCTTCACCCGCGCGGACTCCCTGCTGGTGGCCGTGACCCGGCTCGCGCTCCGGCTGGCGGACGCGGGCGGCTGGCAGGACACCGCCCTGCCCCTGCCGCCGGGGCGCTGGACCTCCGCCCTCCCCGACGGGGCGGTCTACGAGGGCGAGGTCGCACTGTCCGCACTGCTCGGCTCCGGTCCGCCGGTCGCGGTACTGGTCCGGGAGACCTGAGCCAGCAGCTCCGTGAACGCGGCCGCCGCCCCGGTCAGCGGAACCCGTGACCAGACGGCGAGCGAACGGTGCCAGGCGGGCTCCAGGGACAGCAGCACGCAGTCCTCGCCGACGGCGCCCCGCACCATGTGCGCCGGGGCGGCGACGATGCCGACCCCGGCGGCGGCCATCCGTACGGCGGTCGAGGTGTGTTCCGTACGGAGCACCGTGCGCGGGGTGTAGCCGGCGATCCCGCACGCCCAGTCCAGCACGGGCTGCCCGTGCACCAGCGGTTCCATCGCGCAGCGGATCCAGCCACGGTCGGCGAGCTCGGCGAGGCGGACCGTGCCGCGGGCGGCGAGCGGGTCGTCGAAGGGGACGACGAGCACGATCTCCTCCCGGCCGATCGGAACCAGCGGGCCGGTCCAGTCCTTCGGCTCTGGCCCCACCGCGAGGTCGGCGACCCCCCGTTCGAGCTGCTCCTCCAGCACCTCCGTGGACCCGTACTCGCGCAGAATCAGCCGGACCCCGGGGTGCCGGTCCCGCCAGCGGGCGACCACGCCCGGGAGGAGTCCCACCGCCAAGGCGTGCACGGTGGCGATGTGCAGTTCGCCGCCCGCCGCGCCGGCGGCCGCCCGGGCGGCCCGCTCGGCCTGCCGGGCGCTGCGGACGGCGAGCTGCGCGTGGGGCAGGAAGGCGCGGCCCATCGCGGTGAGCCGGACCCCGCGGGAGAGCCGTTCCAGCAGGGCCCCGCCCAACTGCCTTTCCAGCGCCTTGATCTGGTGGGAGAGCGCGGGCTGGGTGACGTGCAGGGAGTCGGCGGCCCGGGTGAAGGAGGACTCCTCCACGACCGTGAGGAAGTACTCCATCTGGCGCAGGCTCATGAGCTGCGAGCATAAAGAGCCTTCATGGCTCCGACAAGATCATTGCCTTGGACTCATGGGCCGGCCGGGCGGCACGGTGGACCGCATGGACACCGACACCGACACCAGTACCCGCCCCGACGCCGACCTCGACTCCTCCGCCGACACCGCCACGCACGCACCGGACGCACCGGACGCACCGGACGCACCGGACGTCATCGTGATCGGCGGCGGCACCGGCGGCTACAGCACCGCCCTCCGTGCCGCCGCGCTCGGCCTCACCGTGGTCCTCGCCGAACGCGACAAGGTGGGCGGCACCTGCCTGCACCGCGGCTGCATCCCCAGCAAGGCCATGCTGCACGCCGCCGAACTCGTCGACGGGATGGCCGAGGCCCGGGAGCGGTGGGGAATCAAGGCCCACCTGGACTCGGTGGACTGGCCGGCACTGACCGCCACCCGGGACGAGATCGTCTCCCGCAACCACAAGGGCGTGGAGGGCCATCTCGCCCATGCCGGAGTGCAGGTGGTGCGGTCCGGGGCCCGGCTGACCGGCCCGCGGACCGTCCGCACCGACGACGGGCGGGAGTTCACCGCCCGCCGGGGCATCGTGCTGGCCACCGGCTCCCGGCCGCGGCTGCTGCCCGGGCTGGAGCCGGACGGCCGGCGGATCGTGACCAGCGACGACGCACTGTTCGCGCCCGGGCTGCCGGGCTCGGTGCTGGTCCTGGGCGGCGGGGCGATCGGCGTGGAGTACGCCTCCTTCCACCGTTCGATGGGCGCCGAGGTGGTCCTCGTCGAGGCCGCCGACCGGCTGGTGCCGCTGGAGGACGCGGACGTCTCCCGGCACCTGGCCCGGGGCCTGAAGAAGCGGGGCATCGACGTGCAGACCGGGGCCCGGCTGGAGGGCTGCCGGGTCACCGCCGGGGGTGTGGTGGCGACCGTCCGCACGGCCCGCGGGGAGCTCCGCGAGATCGCCGCCGAGCGGCTGCTGGTGGCGGTCGGCCGGGTGCCGGTCACCGACGGGCTGGACCTGGCCGCCGCCGGTCTCGCCACCGACGGGCGGGGCTTCGTACCGCCCGCCGACTGGTCGCGGCTGGAGACGGCCGTGCCGGGCATCCACGTGGTGGGGGACCTGCTGCCGCCGCCCTCGCTCGGCCTGGCGCACGCCTCGTTCGCGGAGGGGCTGCTGGTCGCGGAGACCCTCGCCGGGGTGCCGTCCGCTCCGGTGGACTACGCGGCGGTGCCGCGGGTGACGTACTCGGCCCCGCAGACCGCGTCCGTCGGGCTCACCGAGGCGGAGGCGCGCGGCCGTTCGTACGAGGTGGTGGTCAACTCGATGCCGCTGACGGCCGTGGCGAAGGGCATGGTGCACGGGCAGGGCGGCAGCGTGAAGGTGGTCGCCGAGCGGGGCGGCCGGGTCCTGGGGGTGCACCTGGTGGGACCGCACGTGTCCGAGATGATCGCCGAGAGCCAGCTGATCGTGGGCTGGGATGCGGAACCGGCCGATGTGGCCCGGCACATACACGCGCACCCCACCCTGTCGGAGGCCGTCGGGGAGGCCTTCCTGAGTCTTGCCGGACGCGGACTGCACCAGCAGTAGTACTCCGGATACACAGCGCTTACGACGGGCAGACCACCACGGTGACCCTCATCCGTGACATGTGCTACCCCACACCGCACGAACTCGCTCTGGCCGCCAGAGCACTGGCCGACGAACACCCCGGACTGGTCCGGCTCCGCCAGGCCGGCACCTCCCGGGGCGGGCGGCCGCTGTGGCTGCTGTCCGTCGGCCGACAGGCCGGGGCCGGGGCGGGCCGGCCCGGGCACGAAGCCGGTACCGGGACCGAGACCTGGCCCGGGACTTGGCCCGGGAGCTGGACCGGGACCGGGACCGGGCGCGGGGCCGGGCGCGGGGTCCTGGTGGTCGCCGGAGCCCACGCCAACGAACCGGCCGGCGGGCCGACCGCGCTGTCGCTGGCCCGCCGGATCATCCGCGATCCGGTACGGCGCACCGGCTGCGACTGGCACTTCCTGCTGTGCGCGGACCCGGACGGCGCGGCCCTGCACCGCACCCCCCGCCCGTACTCGCTGCTCGACTACCACCGGAACTTCTACCGGCCGCCCGGCCCCGAACAGCCCGAGTGGGCGCCGTCTTTACTGCCCCCGGACCGGCTGCCGCCGGAGACCCGCACCCTGACCGGGCTGATCGACGAGCTGCGGCCGCTGCTGCAGGTGTCGCTGCACTGCACGGACCTGGGCGGCAGCTGGGTGCAGCTCACCAGGGACATACCGGGGCTGGCCGAGCCGTTCGCGAAATCGGCGGCGGAGCTGCGGATCCCGGTGGAGACCGGAGCCTCGGACGCGGCCGGCTGGCCCTCGCCCGGGCCGGGGATCTTCGTGATGCCGGAGCCGGGCAGCGAGGCCTCCGGGGTGTTCCACCCGGAGGACACCCGGCTGAGCACCTGGTACCACGCGCACCGGTACGACGGGACCACCGCGATCGTCGAAGTCCCCATGTGGGCGAGCGACGTGGTGGACGATCCGGCGCCGCATCCCGATCCGCGGCGGGCGCTGCGGATGCTGGCGGGGCGGCTGGAGCGGGATACGGGGCGGGTGGTGCGGATCCTGGCGGCGGCCCGCGCCGAGCTGCCGGGGGACGACCCTGCGCTGGCCGCGCCGCTGCTGCGGTCGGTGGACTGGACCCTGGCGCTGATCCCGCGGATCACCGCGGAATGGGCGGGGCCGGCGGCTCCCGCCGAGGCGACCGCCGCGTACATCGGCAGCATCGACGCGTTCGGCCGCCGGCTGGCCCTGCGCGCCGCGGCGATGCTGCTGCGGGTACTGCGCGCGGCCGGCCATCCGGCGGCCCCGGCACTGGACCGCCTGGTCACCGGCTGGTGCGAGGAGTTCGCCGCCCGGTTCGGGGCCCGCTGGATCCCGGTCGCCACCCAGGTGGAACACCAGTCGCGGACGGTGCTGGCGGCGTACGAGAGGCTGATGGCAGGGGGGTAGAGGCGCAGGGGCAGGGGCAGGGGTGACAGGTCTGGGTCAGCCGGCGGTGGGAGCCGCGCCGGGGATGTCCAGCCCGTACCGGAGCTTGGGCTTGCTCCGGGCGCCGAGGCGGTCGTAGAAGCGGATGGCGCCCTCGTTCCAGTCCGGGGTCTGCCACTGGACCTGGTCCATGCCGAGCTCGCGGGCGAGGTCCGCGACGGCCGCCATCACGGCCGCGCCGAGGCCGTACCCGCGGGCGCCCTCGGCCAGGTAGAGGCAGTCCATGTGCAGGTAGTCGCGGGCGTCCCAGAAGGAGAACTCGGCGGAGCAGGCGGCGTATCCGACCACCTCGCCGGACGGGTTCTCGGCGAGCAGCACCCACAGCCGGGCCTCGGGGGCGAAGATCTGCGGCCCGAGTCGCTCGACCAGGCCGGGCGGGCGCGGGGCGGACTTCTCGTAGGCGACGTGCTCGTGGATCAGCTCGACGAGGCGGGGGAGGTCTTCGGGTCGGGCGGCGCGCACACCCGGCCGCCGTTCCCGGCTCTGGCCCTGGCCCTGGTCCTGGCCCTGTCCCTGGCCCTGGCCCTGTCCCTGGCCCTGGTTCTGGTTCTGCTGGTTCATGCCGTCATCCTGCGCTACCGGACTGGGGGCTGCGGCCGGTGGGGCCGTGCGGCACCGTTGCCGGGGGCCAGCCCCCGGACCCCCGCGCCTCAAACGCCGGCGGGGCTGCATGCAGCCCCGCCGGCGTTTGAGGCGCGGGGGTCTGGGGCGGAGCCCCAGTTCGGGAAGGGGCGGGTAGGGGAAAGGCTCCGCGCAGCGGGCAGGGCCGGCGGGCAGGGCCGGGCCGGGCCGGCGGGCAGGGCTCGGTCAGCGGGCAGGGCTCGGTCAGCGGGCGGCGAGGCGGAACGTCATGCGGCCGAAGCCGACCTGGTCACCGTCCCGGACCACCGTGGAGCCAGTGACCCGACGCCCGTTGACGGTGGTGCCATTGGTGGAGCCGAGGTCCCGCAGCACCCACAACCCGTCCCGCAGACTCAGTTCCGCATGGCTGCGCGACACGGTCTCGTGGCTGAGCCGCAGCCCGTTCCCCGGGTCCCGCCCGATCCGCAGGGTTTCCCCGCCCTCCATGGGCAGCAGCAGCTTCGGCAGCCGTTCCGCGTGCCAGGCGCGGCGGATGCCGACCCCTACCGCAGAGACCCGGCCGACCCAGCCGAAGAGCCTCCGGGTCCAGGGGCTGTCGAGGCCGCTGCCGTCCCGGCCGGCCAGGTCGGCGGTGAGCACGGCCAGTTCTTCGGAGCGCCGGGCGACCAGCGCGAGTTCCATCCGGCGCATGAAGGTGTCGTGCGACAGCTTTCCTTCCGCCGCGCCTTCCCGGAGCAGCCCCAGGGCCCGGTCGCGCTCGGCGTCGGAGAGCCGCGGCACCGGGTGCACGGGGAACTCGAAACTCGACGTCACAGGGTGATTGTCGGCCCGTCAGGGGCATAGTGTCCAGAAGTCCCCCGCCCGGCCCGGAATGATGGGCGGTGGATGCCGGTCACCACCGGCCCCGCCGACGACGAGGGGACCGTCCGTGCAGTTCGAGGTGTGGGCGCCGCACGCTGCGGCGCGCGTGGACATGCGGCTCAACGAGGTCACGTATCCGATGGCGCGTGACACCGATCCCGGGCGGGCCGGCTGGTGGCGGGCGGAGGCCCCGGCCGGCGAAGGCGACCGGTACGGGTTCCTGCTGGACGGCGATCCCCTCGTACGCCCGGATCCGCGCGGCCGCCGGCTGCCGGACGGCCCGGACGGCCTGTCCGCGGTGACGGACCCGGCCGCCTTCGCCGGGCCTTCGGACGCGCCGCAGCCCCGGGTCCCGCTGCAGGACGCCGTCCTGTACGAGCTGCACGTCGGCACCTTCACCCCGGAGGGCACCTTCGACGCGGCCGCCGCCCGCCTCGGCCACCTGGTCTCGCTGGGGGTCACGCACGTCGAGCTGATGCCGGTGTGCCCCTTCCCCGGCCGGCACGGCTGGGGCTATGACGGGGTCGCGCCGTGGGCGGTGCACGAACCGTACGGCGGCCCGGCCGGCCTGGCCCGGTTCGTGGCGGCCGCGCACGGGCACGGGCTGGGGGTGGTGCTGGATGTGGTCCACAACCATCTCGGCCCCTCCGGCAACCATCTCCCGGCCTTCGGACCGTATTTCACCGACACCCACCACACCCCGTGGGGTGCGGCGGTGAACCTGGACGCGGCCGGCTCAGACGAGGTGCGGGCGTACCTGATCGGCAGTGCCCTGGCCTGGCTGCGGGACTACCGGATCGACGGGCTCCGGCTGGATGCGGTGCACGCTCTGGCCGACGGGCGGGCGCTGACCTTCCTGGAGGAGCTGTCGGAGGCGGTGGACGAGCTGGCCGCGGAGACCGGCCGGCCGCTGTTCCTGATCGCCGAGTCCGACCGGTGCGATCCCCGTACGACCGCGCCGCGCGGCTCCGGCGCGACCGGTGCCGCGGACGGGTCGGGCGGGCTCGGCCTGCACGCGCAGTGGAACGACGACTTCCATCACGCCCTGCACTGCGCTCTGACCGGTGAATCGCAGGGCTACTACGCCGACTTCGCGGAATCCCCGCTCGCCGCCCTCGCGAAGACGATGACCCGGGTGTTCTTCCACGACGGCACCTGGTCCTCGTTCCGGGGCCGCAGCCACGGCCGGCCGGTGGACCGGCGCCGCACCCCGGCGCACCGCTTCCTGGGCTATGCGCAGACCCACGACCAGATCGGCAACCGGGCGCTGGGCGACCGGCTGTCGGCCACGCTCCCGCCCGGGCTGCTGGCCTGCGCGGCGGCACTGGTGCTGACGGGGCCGTTCGTACCGATGCTGTTCATGGGCGAGGAGTGGGGCGCCCGGACTCCCTGGCAGTACTTCACCGACCATCCGGACCCGGCGCTGGGCGAGGCCGTGCGGACGGGCCGGCGGCGGGAGTTCGCCGCGTACGGGTGGGCCGCGGAGGAGATCCCGGACCCGCAGGACGGGGCCACCCGCGAGCGGTCCTGCCTGGACTGGTCGGAGCCGGACGGCCCGGAGCACGAGCGGCTGCTCGGGTGGTACCGGACCCTGATCGCGCTCCGCCGCACCCAGCCGGACCTGCGCGATCCGGATCTGGGCGCAGTGCGGGTCGCCTTCGACGAGGAACGGAGGTGGCTGACGTTCCGGCGGGGTGACATCCGGGTCGCGGTCAACCTGTCGGCGGAGCCGGTGACCATCGCGCTGGGCCGCAACGGGGTCCGGGTGCTGGCGGCGTGGGAGCCGGTGGAGCACCCGGGACCGGACGGCCGGATCCACCTGCCGGGCATGTCTGCGGCGGTACTCGGCCCGTAGCCGGAGCCGCACACGCAGCCGTACCCGTACCCGTACCCGTCCGCGAAGGGGCAGGGGTTCGGCGGGGCGGTGCAGTGCGGGGCGGTGCAGTGCGGTGCGGTGCGGTGCAGTGCGGTGCGGGGCGGTGGTGGGCGGCGGTCCGGGGGTCCCCTGTTCCCCCGGACCGCCGCACACCCCCTCGCCCTCCAGACCACCGAACGAGCCGATTCGGTTGCCCTGGGGAGGGCTGATTTTCGGCCAATTCCCCGGAGGGATGGCCTATTCCACCAGGGCGAGTTCGCGGGGCGCGTGGTTGAACCGCCGCCCGCCGTCCTCGGTGACGGTCACGATGTCCTCGATCCGGACGCCGAACCGGCCCGGAAGGTAGATTCCGGGCTCGATCGAGAAGCACATGCCGGGCAGCAGCGGCTGCTCCTCGCCCTCCACCATGTACGGCGGCTCGTGCGTGGTCACCCCGATGCCGTGCCCGGTGCGGTGGATGAACCGCTCCCCGTACCCCGCCTCGGCGATCACCTCGCGCGCCGCCCGGTCCACCTCCTGGCAGGCGATGCCGGGGCGCACCGCCTCGAAGGCGGCCTGCTGGGCCCGGCGTACCAGGTCGTGCACCAACTGCTCCTCGGCGGTGGGCTCGCCGACGTGCACGGTGCGCGAGATGTCCGAGCCGTATCCGTGCGCGAGGCCGCCGAAGTCGAGGACGACCATGTCGCCGTGCCCGATGACCCGGTCGCCCGCCTCGTGGTGCGGGTTGGCCCCGTTGGGGCCGGAGCCGACCACGGTGAAGTCGACCTGGGAATGGCCGTGCGCGCGGAGCAGGTCGGCGAGGTCTGCCGCCACGTCGGTCTCCCGCCGGCCGGCGAAGCGCACCCGGAGGATCTCCCCGTACGCGGCATCGGCGGCCGCACCCGCCGCCGCGAGCCGCGCCAGCTCGCGGGTGTCCTTGACGGCGCGCAGCAGGGGCAGGGCATCGGTGAGCGGCACGTAGCCGGTGGCGGGCAACTCCCGTTGCAGACCGAGGAGGTGCAGGGCCCAGGTGTTGTCGCTGACCGCGAAGCGGCCGCCGGCGTCGAGCAGCGGGGCGGCGGCCGCATACGGGTTCTTCCCGTCCGTCCACTCCCGCAGGGTGAGCGCCCCGGCACCGACGGCCTCGGCCGCATCGGGCGCCTCCAGCGCGGGCACGACCAGCACCGGCTCCTGCCCGGCGGCCAGCACCAGCACGGTGAGCCGCTCGGTGTCGGCGGGCCGGTACCCGGTGAGATGCACCAGATCGGGGCCGGGCGCGATCAGCACCCCGGCCAGGCCCGCATCGGCGGCGGCTCGTGCGGCGGCCTCCATGCGAGCGGCGTAGTCCTCGACGCCGAAGTCCCCGGCATCACTCTCGATATCGATGTCCATCCCCCCACTCTCACCCCTGCACCGCACTTCTTCCCCCTGTTTGTTGCCGCCTACAATTTCCGGCCCCGTCGGCGTTTGGCATCTCCAGCCTCGCCGGCGTTTGAGGCGCGGGGTCTGGGGCGGAGCCCCAGTTCGGGAAGGGGCGGGTAGGGGAAAGGCTCCGCGCAGCGGCCCCCACCCCCGCCCGGCTCCGCAGCGTGCCCGGGTCCGGGTCCGGGTGCGGCGCCGTTGCCGGGGGCCAGCCCCCGGACCCCCGCGCCTCAAACGCCGGCGGGGCTGGAAAGGCTCCACCCCGGGCGGGGCTGAAGGCGGCTCCTCCTGGCGGGGCTGAAGGCGGCTACCCCCGGCGGCGCTGGAGAGGGCTCCCCCCGGCGAGGCTGGAGGGGGCCCCGGCCGAGCTGGAGGGGGCCCCGGCGGGGCTGAAGTGCCGCCGCGCGGCGACCCGGCCAGCAGGGGCCCGGCGGAACTGCATGTGCCCTCCGGGTACGCAGCCGGAAGGTCCGACAGGGCCGAGCAGGGGCCCGTGGAGCGGGGGCAGGGCACGGTAGGGGCCGGCAGGGTCGCATGCTGGGGGGATGGATCCGCATCTGCTCCGGACCTTCGTCGCCGTCACGCGCCTGGGCTCCTTCTCCGCCGCCGCCCGCGAACTCGGCTACACCCAGTCCGCCGTCTCCCAGCACATCGCCGCCCTGGAGGGCGACCTGCGCGCCGAGTTGCTGACCCGCCGGCCGGTCGGCCCGACCCCCGCCGGAGAGCGGCTCCTGGAGCATGCCGGGCCACTGCTGCTCCGGCTCGATGCCGCGCGGGCCGATGTCCTGCGGCTGGCCGCCGCCCCGCCCGAGCGGGTCCGGATCGCCGCCTCGCCACTGGCCGTCGGGCCGCGGCTGCTCGGCGCACTGCCCGCAACCGGGGTGACCCTCCAGGTGATGGCCCCGGCCGCGGTGCCGGCCGCCGTGGCCACCGGTGGCTGCGACCTCGGGCTGGTCGACGGCCCGGCCGCGCCCAGCGATCCGCTGCGGCTCCCGGACGTGGCCCCGCTGACCGTCGTCGGCATCGGCGAGGAGGAGCTCGCCGTGCTGCTGCCCTCCGGCCACCCCTTCGCCGCCCGCACCGCCGTCCGCCTCGACGACCTGGCCGACGCCCGCTGGCTGGACGCCCCCGACGCGGGCATTCCGCTCGCCGCCGTGCGCGCGGCCACCGGTTCGGCCGGCCCGCGCCCCGCCCTGCGCTACGACGGTACGGACCTGCACGCGCTCTGCGCCCTGGCCGCCGCCGGGCACGGCCTGGCCCTGCTGCCGCGCCGGGTGGCCGAGGCGGCCGGGGAGGGTGTGGCCGTACCGCTCGCCGTGCCGCGCCTGGTGCACCGTACGGAACTGCTCTCGCCCGGCGCCCTGACCGGCGCGGCGGCCGCACTCGCCGCCCGCCTCATCCATCAGTAACGCTGATGCATGGTGCAGAAACCATCGTTGGACGTGAACGAGCCGACGCAGCCACCATGATCGGCATGACCACCACGACGGCCACAACCACCGCAACCACCACAACCACCACGACGACCGCCCGCATCGCCCTCATCGGCGACCGCTCCCCCCACGTCACCTCCCACACCCGCATCCCCCTCCTCCTCGACGCCCTGGCCGCCCGCGACGGGCTGGTCCTCGACGCGTACTGGATCCCCACCGGCGACGCCGCGGCAGAGGCGGAGTCCGGCGCGCTGGCCGGCTTCGACGCCGTGTGGCTGCTGCCCGGCAGCCCGTACGCCAGCGAGGCCGGCGCGCTCGCCGCCATCCGGACCGCCCGCGAGCAGGGCATCCCCTTCCTCGGCACCTGCGGCGGCTTCCAGCACACCCTCCTGGAGTACGCCCGCAACGTCTGCGGCATCGACGGTGCGGCGCACGCCGAGAACGACCCGGCGGCCGCCGACCCGCTGATCGCCCCGCTGTCCTGCTCGCTCGTCGGGCACGAGGGCCGGGTGCGGGCCGAACCGGGCTCCCTCGCCGAGCGGGTGCTGGGCGCGGAGCGCTCCATGGAGCGCTACCACTGCAACTACGGGCCCGACGCGCAGCAGCTGCCCGCGCTCGCCGCGCACGGCCTGCGGCTGTCCGGTCATGACGAGGCCGGTCAGGTCCGGATCGCGGAGCTGCCCGGCCACCCCTTCTTCCTCGCCACCCTGTTCCAGCCGGAGCTGTACGGGGACGGGAGCCGCCCGCATCCGGCGGTCCGCGCCCTGGCTGCCGCGGCGGTCGCCCACGCGACGGCCCGGGCCACGGCCGGAGGGGCCGCCGTCCTGCAGCAGGCCGCCCAGCCCGCCGGATAACCCGTCGCGGGGCCACCTCGCTGATCCGCTATGCTGTGCGTGCACATCGACGGGCGGCCTGCCGCCCTCGTGGTGGGTGTAGCTCAGTTGGTAGAGCACCTGGTTGTGGTCCAGGTGGCCGCGGGTTCGAGTCCCGTCACTCACCCTGTGATCCCGTGGGGGGTACGAGGTTTTCCTCGTACCCCCCACGGGCTTTTCCACGGACCGCCTGCCAGGCCGAGCCGAGGCAGACGACGCGCCGCACCCGACTCCCGGCCGTCGCCGCCGCCCGCCTGTCCCTGACGGCCCTCGCGGCGATGCTTCTGCCCAGCCGCGGCACCGGAGACAGCTGGGGCCTCCTCGAATCCGCCGCCCTGCTCGTCCTCCTCGCGAGGACCGCCCGGCGCACCCCGCCCGGCGGGCGCGGCGGACCGGGCCTGATCGAGCTGCGCGAGCGGGTCGAGGCGGTGGACGGTGAACTGTCCGCCGGTCCGCTGCCCGGCGGCGGCTGGCAGGTGGTGGGCGTCTTCCCGCAGCTCGGCCTGGCAGGATCAAGGTCATGAGCAGCAACATCAGGGTCCTGATCGCCGACGACCGGGACATGGTCCGCACCGGTTTCGCCCTGATCCTGGGCGCCCAGCCGGACATCGAGGTGGTCGGCGAGGCCGCCGACGGCGCCGCCTGCGTGGAGCTGGCCCGCCGGCTGCGCGGCGCGAGCGGCTTCCCGCTGAAGGACACGGGCACGGTCACCTCGCGCACGGCGCGCGGCCCGGTCGGCTGACCGTGGCCATCGACGCCTGGCCGTCCTTCGCCGTCTCCCTGGCGGTGGCCTGCGCGGTCTTCGCCCTCACGGTGTGGGCCTGGCCCCGGCTGGCCGGCCGCGGGGCCCGCAACGTCCTCGGCCGGATCGGACTGCAGCTGGCCATCACCCTGACCATGGCCCTGCCGCTCCTCCTGGCGGTGAACTCCTCGTACGGCTTCTACGCGTCCTGGGGCGACCTGCTGGCCCTGGCCCGGGACGAGACCTCCGCGACCGGCTCCGGCAGGCCGGGCCGGGACGGCGTACGCGTGGACGGCGCCCACTCCTGGCGGTACCGGAACTCCTCGGACCCGGCGATGATCGGCCGGATCGAGGCGGTGACGGTGCGGGGCGCGCGGAGCCGCATCTCCACCCGGGCCTACGTCCACCTCCCGCCGGAATACCTGCGGGCTTCCGCCGCGGACCGCCGGCACTTCCCGGTCGTGGTGGCCCTCAGCGGCTACCCGAGCACCACCCGCGTGCTGATCGACCTGTTCAAGTACCCGCAGCACGCCCTCGACGGGGTCCGGGCCGGCACGATGCGCCCGGCGGTACTGGTCATGCTGACCCCGACGGTGGTCCCGCCCCGGGACACGGAATGCATGGACGTCCCGAAAGGCCCCCAGACGGAGACCTTCTTCGCCGCCGACCTCCCGGCGGCGATCGCCTCCCATTACGGCCTCACCAGGAACCCGCAGGCCTGGGGCGTGATGGGAAACTCGGTGGGCGGCTACTGCGCCCTGAAACTGGCCCTGCGCAAACCGGACTCGTACCGTGCGGCAGCCGGTCTCTCGGCTTCCTACGAGGCGGCCGAGGACCCGACGACGGGCAACCTCTTCGGCGGCAACCCCCGCTACCGCCGCGAGAACGACCTCCTCTGGCGCCTCCGAAACCTCCCCCAGCCCCCGGTATCGCTCCTGGTCGCGAGCAGCCGCACGGGCGAACACCAATACCCCGACACCGTCGACTTCATCAACGCGGTGCAGTGGCCCGCTCGGGTCTCCTCGATCACCCTCCCCAGCGGCGGCCACAACTACGAGACGTGGAACCGGGAGGTGAAGCCAACCCTGGAATGGCTGGTCTCCCGCCTCCAAACCCCCTGAAAGACCGTCCCATATACGGCCCCCGCCCACCCACTCTGCAACTCCCCCGGCACTTGGGCCTGATCGTGGCCCAGATGGTCTACCCGGACCATGCTGATGGTGCTGCGCCTGGTCGATGTGGTGATGGTGGCGAACCTCCTCCTGATGGTGATCGTCGGCGGCTACGAGACCTTCGTGGCCAGGACGAGCCGGAATGGCTCAGCCACGTCAACGCGAGCGTCCTGAAGGTGAAGCCGGCGACCGCCGCCATCGGCATCTCCTCCGTCCACCCGCTGAAGTCGTTCATCGAAATCACCGGGACGTCCTGGCACTGGCAACACACGATGTGGCCGTCAGTACGGCCCGAGCCGCCCGAGCAACGAGTCCCGGAACCAGGCGGGCTCAACGCACGACAGCCGCTCCTGCACCCGTTCGGGCAGCGGTTTCCGGAGCCGCCGGAGCGAGGTAGCGAGACAGTCCAACATGCGCGTATCCGCGAGATCGCAGGCCAGCAAAGCCTCTTCGATCGGCCCCGCCGCCTCCGCGATCCCCGCGTCGGACAGGGACAGCGCCGCTGTCCACAGCCGATCCCCTTGATCGCCCAAAGCCGCCATCAGATCCGGGACGCCGGCTCGGTTTCCCATCTCCAGCAGGACCGAGGCCGACATCAGCCGAAGGGAAGCATCCTCGGCCTCCCGGTACACGCGTTCCACGGCGGCCACCGAAAGCGAACCGAACCGTCCGATCCGCTCGAAGACGAGAAACCGCGCATCCTCATCCTTCGCGGCAACCTGCGCGACTCGATCGACGATCGCTTCCGAGCACCGGGCAAGTTCCTCGACGGCCCTGACCCTCGTCTCCAGATCCGCCGACTCCAAACGCGCCAGCCCTTCAGCGACTCGCTGCACCAGTTCCGTCATCGCCGTCTCGTCACTGTGAATGAATATCCTGCCGCAACAGCCGACCCCCCGGGAATGGTGCTGATCAAGGGTTTCCCTGGGTTCTGTTTCACGCGCACATCACTCCAGAGAGCCGTCTCCTGAGTGAATTGGATCACAAAATCCTGCCTCTCGCCAAAAACCCCGATGCGCTCCAACTGGCCAGCCGTCGCGTCACGCCCGAGAGTCGTGACGAATACATCGCCCTCACCCTCCGCCATGAACCCATTCGAACCTCGACCGAATGAAAGCCTGTTCACGACAGCGGTCTCCCCGACGGCCATGGCGCTCGGATCAACACCTGTGATTCCACGTACCCCTCCCGCATCAGTGAAGTGGGAGAACACATCTCCTTCACCACTCGGACCGCAGTTGTGGACGAGTACCGGCGTGGCGTCAGCGAGCACATAGTACGTGTGCTGGCAGCCGCTCCTCTAGCTGCTTCTATGCAGGTGAGGAGGGGTTTGGCGGTCCACCGGAGTCCGTGGTTGTGCGCCTGAATCCGTGCTTGTTGCCTTCGCTACTGCCGTCAGGAGCCGGGGTTCTCGGGAGGGTCGGGGATGCGGTCGCCACGTGCCTCGGCGACCCGGAGCGCGTCGGTCAGGGCCTCAGTCAGCCGGCAGGCGAGCCACCGGTACTCCACGGCCGACAGCATCTTTGCTCCGGGGGCTACGACTTTGCGGGCGTACTCCAGGAGTTCCTCGCCCATGTCGAGTTGCACTTCTTCGATGCTGTCGGCGAGGGAGGAGAGGTAGCCCCCGCCGTCGGTGCTGAGGTAGCAGGGGTTCCCGTCCTGTGTGGTCCATGGCAGTAAGCGTGGACCGGTCACGCCCGCTGCCGCGTCGTGCAGCTCCCTCCGTCGCATACGGTCTGCGTCGGTCCTGGATGTACTCACGGTGCACCCCCACCTGGGTAACCGAATGAAATACGGCGACCGTAGGGGCCTACTGTCCGTCACTCCATCGGTGAGGCATGCCAGTTGGCTACGGAGGGTGCCAGAAGTATCGCGTTGCGTGGCACCTATCCGACGACGGCCAGGTAGGAGGCCATGTCGCGCATCTCTGCGGTGAGGGTGCGCTTGCGCTTCTTCAGGATCTCCTGCATGGTCTCGGCGGCCATCCGCTGATGCCTCAGCCACTCCGGGGATGCACGGCGGACTCCGGTCAGCTCGTCCATCTCTATTTGGCAGATACCCGCCCAGGAGCGGTCACTCACCACCGTGCCGCCCGCACTATGGCGCTCAGCCGACCCGAGCCGGGGAGAGGCCGGGCCCCAGCCCAGGATCAGAGCGTGAGCGGGAGGGGTCCCTCGTCGGTCGGGCAGCTTCGCCGTACCAGGGTTCTCCGGGGGCCGCCAAGGCTCACCCCGGGACGCTTGCGCTTGGCCTTGGCGGCCCCCGGGGGTTCCTGGTACGCCTCCGGTGGCCGGGCGACGAGGGAACCTTCCCGCGACCCGACCACCCATCATCACAACGGAGCCACACCCGCACTCGGCCTCCACCCCCCTCGGAGAGAGGGCCGGGGCCTGGGGCAGAGCCCCAGAACAGTGCCTGCTGCTGGCTGTTGCGCGCCCGGACCGGCGGGGTCGTCGCCGAGCGGGGCGGAGACAGGAGCGGGCGGCGGCCCCGCAGGGCCGGAGCGCGCGCGGGCCGCGTCAGCGGGGCCGCCTTGATCAAGGAAAGAAACTCTGAACAGCTCCGACTACCGCCCAACTGGCCAAGGGGCCAGGCTGAGAGTCAGGGGCGCTGCTGCCGCCGCTTCTTGGATTCGTCCAGTGCCGCTTCCAGCTTCTCGCGCGGTGATGCAGCCAAGCCGGCGTCGTCGCCGTGGAGAAGTGGCAGGAACAGGCCGCGCAGGCTCTTCTCTCGCTTGGTCTTCCCGCGCTCATTGAAGACCCTCTGGTGTTCCTCCCGGATCGTGACCCATCGCGGGTCCAGCTCGGCCACTGTCTACACCCACGTCCGGCTCCTCCACCTCCAACGAGAAGCCATCGATACTCTCACCGCGACGCTCAATGGCGACACCAGGGTGATCGAGATTGCACCCACGAACCGCCTCCGCTCACCGCCCGCGTCCTCTGACGTTGCCGTCAATTACTGCCGTCAACACAGACGAAGCCCTGCCAAGCATGACTTGACAGGGCTTCATCTTTGCGGGCGAAACGTTGCATCCGCCTTTGTTCCCTCGCCGCGCAAGCATGCGAGATACCGAAGATGTCGCTACTGGATTACCCAGGCGTACCGCTCGAACAGGCCATCCGAGTCACCGGCTTGCGCCAAGACTTCCAATCCCAGTGACCGATCCATCAGGAACTTCTTCGGATGATCGGACCACTGCCCCCCAATCTCAACCTCTTCAAACCCTTCATCCTCGTTTGCCTGGAGATCATAGAAGGTTCCATCACGGAGCATTGTCGCCACCGCGAACCCCTCACCGAACCCCACAATGAGAACGTCGTCCTCACCGTCATTCCAAGTGAATGTCACCGAGGCATCAGACGGGACGGATTCAAGCTCAACCGCAACCTCGCTGAGATCAATTCTCTTACTCCCCGGGCTGGGGTCGTAGGTTTCGAAACGAACTTCCACACTTACCTCAGCTTCGTATACTTACCGCGGGTGCGAGTGTAGACACCGGCGAGACCATCGCGATCAAACACCATGAGCGCATCGAGCCCCGGAGCGTCAGCATATCCAGCCATGCTGTTCGCACAGAACGAGCAAACAGCTCTATCCACGTACAGCGAGGCAACACCGCCACGATTCGTGCTTGCCATAGCCTGAGAGAAGACGTCACCTTCGGCATGGTCTTCGAATGACGTCGCAGTGATCCGGTTTCCCTTGCCCGGGAAGCCATCGCCGCCGTGACCGGCCCGAAGACGGACCAGTGCCGGGAGACGTTGCGGTGCGACGTACCAACGGCGGCTGCCGCCACCCGGGCTGCCTTCCGGTATTCCTTGGCCGAATCCGGTCGGTTGTTGCGGGCGGCTGCGGCTGCGGCCTCCATCGCCAGACCGCCCCACACCGCGTAATGGTCCGACTCGGCCCCGGTGATCTTCGGTTCCACCGCGTCCATGCTCTGGGCGGCGATCAGCTCCGCCTCGTCCAGCCGGCCCTGCCGCACGAGCAGCCAGCACATGCCACCGACGCCCGAGCCTGCCGCGAGCATGTCCCCGGCACGCCGGGCATCCGTGATCGCACCAGCCAGGGCGGTGTAGGCGATGTCGTACTGCCGGACCTGGGTGAGGTAGGTCCCGGCCAGACGCAGCGCCTCGGCGCGGGCGAGCAGGGCCTGCTGGTGCTCGTCTCCGGTGTCGTAGTAGGCAACGGCCTTCGCGGCATCGCGCAGCAGGTCCGGCAGTTGGGACGCGACGCTCTTGTAGCTGTCGGAAAAGTACAGGACCCGCGCGTCTCCCACCGTCCGCCTGAAGGCGCGCAGGTTCGGCTCCTCGCCCACCACTTCGGCGTCCTGGTCCACGAGCCCGACAGCCGGGGTGAGTACGGCGCGAAGCTGGATCAGGTTGACCCGGTTCGGCTCCTCTGCACGGCCCACGGGTTCGGGGGCATCGGACGCCATCAGCGCGCCCGTGGTCACACCCAGCGCGCGGGCCAGGGCGTGAAGGGTTTCCATGCGGACCGTGCCGCCCTGCTCTACCTTGCGCACCGTGCCCGGCGAGACGGCCGCGACGTGGGCCAGTTCTTCTTGGCTCATCCCGGCCCGACGCCGGTACTTACGGACGTTGTCCGCCAGTTCCGTAGTCATCAGCTGACCACCTCCAGCGCCACGGTACGCCGGTCCGACGAGTCAGCTGAGGGCTATCCGGCAGATACCGGCCCGAAGCGGTGACCTACCACCGACTTGGTGCAGAGCAGGTGGCCGGACCCAGGGCCGGGCGCCGGCAGAACCGGGGCCCGACCGACAAGGGACCCCTCCCGCGACCCCGAACGTCCATCACCACGACGAAGCCGCACCCGCACTCGGCCTTCTCCCCCTCGGAGAAAGGGCAGGGGCCTGGGGCAGAGCCCCAGAACAATCCACGCTGGCGGCTGTTGCGCGCCCGGCCCAGCGGGGCAGCCGGCGAGCGGGGCGGAGACAGGAGCGGGCGGCGGCCCCGAGGGGCCGGAGCGCGCGCGGGCCGCGTCAGCGGGCCGCCTTGATCAAGTAAGTGAACAACTGAGAAAGCCCTCAGCCACAAGACGCCCATACGCCTCTCACAGTCCGCGTCCGCCGCCAGTTCGGTGAGATCGACGACCCGGTCGCGTCCTCCGGTCTGGACGACCACAACAGCGCGTCCAGGGATGGCGGCGACGCGCCGCTTGCGCAGCACCCGTCCGCTGACGTTGCCGTCAGCTGTTGCCGTCAAGACGTCTCATAACTCATCGAGACAGCACCTGAAGAAGCTCACGGCGCCTGGCAAAGATAGACGCCGACATCACTCGGGAAACATCTCTGCCTCGATCAAGAGGAGGTCTGCCGAGGTCAGATGAGGAGCCACCCACTCCAGAGACCGAGCATGGGCAATAAAATCTTCTGGAAGTGAGATGTTGTATCTACGTACGTAGTATGCAAGGTCGGCCGGCCACATCCATACGCCATCCGTCACAATGGCAAGCAGACCCGCATCCTGTTTTTCTTCACTCAGCACATCGAGCACTCTCTGCGCGGTCACCGCCAACATAGCCCCTCCCTCCAGGTATTCAGCAATTGAGTCCTGGATCCGGGGATCCCCTTTCGCTACACACTCCAACAAGGAAGGGCCTTGAGTATCACCATGAGGGAATTCCTTAAAGAATCCCAGGTTCCTAATAATCATTAAATCCCCTTTCGATCGATGTGAACATTTCACCCCGGGGCGGGGTGCGCGACATCTGTCACCGCAACCCCGCCCCGGCTCTTGCGCGCCCAGACTATCTTCCGCCGCCCGGCGTGAAGAGTGTCCACATGTCAGAGGACCTGCTTATTTGGGTCGAGATGGCCCAACCCACAGATTACCCGAAAGGAACGCCCAGAGCGTGTGATGTGGAGCTAGGACATTAACCCCCATTTTATTTGCCAAATCCTGAGCAAAGGAGCCGTCAGGCGAACCACTAGAGCAGGCACACAGGCGAATGTCTCCACCTGGATAGGTGGGGTCACGGGACAGCCTGTTCGCAAGCCACCGGTGGTCGTAATGCGGAGATCCAGATTGTGCAGGAGTCACCGAGTTCGGCGTTCCGTGAATTACCACATCATGAAAACCTTCGAGCGGCTCCGCATTCGCATGATTAACAGCGAATGGATCGTCCGCTTCCATATAGTTGGTTCGCCCGCCGCAATTGTGGACGAGAACTGGCGCGGCGCCTGCCAGCACATAGTACGTGTGCATGCTGAGGTGCTGTCATCTGCGTTTTCGCAGGTCAGCGGAATTCGGCCAGTCCGTGGGTGTGCGTGGAAGTGCGATGCTGTGCGCCCCTGTTGCCGTCGGCGTTGCCGTCAGACGGCTACGCGCGCGAGGGCGGTGGAGTGGGCTTTGGCCGGTGTCCTGTTCGGGTTGGGGTCGGGCATGGCCAGGGGGCCGTACGCTGGCCGGCAACTCGGGCAGGCTTTGGGCCTGACCGCAATGTGAACGAGTGGCCCCCTGGCCTTGCCCGACGCGGGTCCCGGCCCGAACAGGTGGGTAAAGCCCACGGAGCCGACCGACACCACCTCCGGGCCTTCGCCCCCGGCCAACTCCCAGCCTATGCCTCGCCGTCGGCCAGGCGCTCGTCGTGCGGGCGCGTCCGAGTTCTTTGCGCTTCCGGTCATCCGCTGCGCTGTTCTTGCGCGGCCTGGTCGCTGGCCGGCCCGCGGTGGCGGAGCCGAGAGCGGGCCGGGTGGGCGGCCGTGCCGCGCGCGACCCGCGCCAGCGGGTCGCCTTGAAGACGTATAGAAAGTTTGGACGCATCCTGCTTCGGCGGTACGCCGTGGCCGTTGGCTGGGGTTGCACGCTGGCGTGGTGGCCTGGTGCCTCTGCTCGACGGTGCGAGGTCAGGTGGTGGTCGACTGCGCGATGACCCCCGCCCGGTGGTGGGGGCCAATCGCCGTTCCCCCGTAACTGGCCAGGGGTACCGTTCTGGTGTCGAAGCAGAACGGAGACCAGTATGCCCCCGCACACTGCCGAGCACACGGGCGCACGCATCGCGCACACGCGCAAAGTTCGCCGATTGACGCAACGTGAGCTGGCCGATCTCTCTCATGTCTCGTACAGCACGCTGACCAAGGTGGAGCAGGGCGCCTTGCCCGCGAGCCCTTCCGTGATCGGCGCGTTGGCCCGCGCTCTCTCAGTCCCGGTGACCGAGCTGACCGGGCAGCCCTACCTGACGGAGCTGCGCCAGGATCAATTGGACGGGCTGATCAACCCGATCCGCGAGGCTCTGAACATCTACGATCTCGGCCCCGACCCGGACGTGAATCCGCGCCCTGTGGAGGAATTGGAGGCGCACGCCGAGGCGCTCTGCGCTCTGGTCCGGGCAACGAACATCAAGCAGGTCGCCGCAGACCTCCCTGGCCTGATCCACGAGGCCACGACGATCGCGCACACGGCCCTGACTGACCGACACTGGCGCTTGCTCGCCAGTACATACCGCACGGCGTACGACGTGACGACGAAGCTCGGGTTCCCCGATCTGTGCGCGGTGGCTCTGGATCGGATGGACTGGGCCGCGCAGCGCGCCTCAGACCCGGTGCTGGGTGGCATGCGCCAGTATTTGCGGGCGCTGGCTTATCTGCGGGCGAGCGACTACCGCACCGGCAAGCGGCTGGTCACTTTGGGAATGGCCGCGCTGGAGCAGGCCGAGGCGGGGCGCGTCCTTGATGTCGTCACCGGGCAGATGCACTTGGGTGCGGCTGTGCTGGCGGGCCGGGAGAAGAACCGGGAGGCGGCCGAGGCGCATCTCGGTGAGGCGCAGCGCATTGCCGAGCGGACCGGGCCGGCGGAGAAGGTGCACTGGCTGTCGTTCGGACCGACCAATGTCAGCGTGCACCGAGTGAGCGTGCTGGCGGAACTCGATCTGTACCCGGAAGCCGTGCAGGCTGCCGAGGCCACCGCAATCCCGGATGGGTGGCCGCCGTCCCGGGTCGCGCATCACCAGGTTGAGGTGGCTCGGGCGCAGATGTGGACCGGCCAGACCGACTCGGCGTTCAAGAGCCTGTTGGCAGCACGCAAGCTCGCACCTCAGCAGACGCGGTATCACCCGACGGCGCGCGAGACGTATGCCGGGCTGGAGTCTGCGAGACGCAGGATGCCGGACAGCTTCAACAGCTACGGCTTGTGGCTTGGAATGTGACATAACGTCAATCAATGGCCGGGGCTATCAGCGATGTCTGATAGTTCCGGCCTTCGACTGTCGTCACGATGCAAGGGTCGGAAGACCCCCGCGACCGTTGTGGACGGTCCGGGGGCGTGGCCAACGCCTTGTAGGAGCGTCGACATGCCGAACTGTATCGCCCACGCCTTCGAGCCACTATTGGCTTTGACCTGGCTCACCAGGGGCCTCCGCCGCAACATCACAGGCGGGACGGGGGCGGCCGTATGAGCCTGGCTGATGACCTGCGGCTGCTGCCATGGACGGGTGTGGAGGGCAAGCCGTGCTACCTCGCCGGGGATGGGACCGGATTCCTGTCACGCCTCGCCGACAACATCGAGGCCACGCAACTCGGCCTGGCCGACGACCTCATCGAAGAGGGGCGGGAGGTCCTTGAAGGGCGCTCCTGGACACCGGGAGAACTGCATCTGCTGGCGGTTCAGCTCGCCGAGGCATTGACCACCGTGCACCGCATCGCTGTCAGCCGGGGTGCCCGAGTTCACGTACTCGCCCGCGAGGACGTTGACGCCATCGGCGGTCAGGGCGACGGCGACGGCATGGCGTAGCCGAGCCAAACACGGGGAGTCTCTGCAGCTGTCTCGGCGGGGACTCCCTGTCCTTCCTGACTGAGTTCTTCAGCCCGCCTCTGCATCTGAGGGCTGGCCGGGCTCCAGTTGGTCGACGCGCTCTTGGAGTTCGTCGATCCTGCTCCAGGGCGCGTTCCAGCTTGTAGGCCAGCCCTGCGAACCCGGCAGTGGAAGGGAGGGACAGGGACCTCGTCTTCACCACCCCAACCGGCGGCCCACTCGACCCCGCCAACCTCACCCGCCGCTTCCGCGGCCTGCTCGACGGGGCAGGGCTGCGCCGCATCCGCTTCCACAACCTACGGCACTCGACCGCCACCCTGCTCCTGGAACAGGGAGTCGACCTCGTCGTCATCAAGGAACTGATCGGCCATGCCCACATCGGCGTCTACGCCCACGTAAGGCTCCACCTCCAACGCCAAGCCACCAACACCCTGGGCAGTGCCCTCCGCACGAGCAACGACGCCCCTGACGACCCCTCCGCCGCAGCGGTCGTCCGCTGACGTTGCCGTCACCGTTGCCGTCAGACGCCCCCAGAAGCCTCGCCGGAACCGAATCCGGCGGGGCATCTTTGGGCTGCTGCATCTCGCGCTAGAAGGCGCGCTTGGAAGACCCGTATGCCGCACACTCCCCGGAGAGGACTTCGCCGTAAGTGTGGAGGAGGACCGGGGTGGAGTCGGCGAGCACGTAAAGAGGCATACGCGGGCCGACTTGTCGTGCGCTAACCACTGTTGTCAAACACTACCAGCGGCCCCAACGGAAACGATCCGCTGGGGCCGCCGAGTACCTACCTACAACGCTAACCAGTCGCAGGTGGCATATATCTGCACTGGCGCCATTTGATTTGCGCTTCCCGTTTCCTTGCTGAGTCGTGCCGCTGCTACCTCGGAAATGAGATGTTCCAGAGCTGAATCCTTGACACCCTCGTCAGCTCGATAGAAGCGAAAGAAGACGACTGGCGGCAGCTGCCACTCCACGGTCTGCGTCCCGCGCAAGAACCTCGACGACTTGCCTGTGCGCTAGCACCGCATCCTTCGCCGTCGCCTCCCATGCGACCTTTTCTTCGAACGCTGAACGATATCTCGGATCGGCCGCAGCCGAGGCATCTGCCCACTGCGTTGTCTTGTAAATCGAGGTGACCAAGTCAATCACCTCCACTCGGCACTGCGCCTCAGGGTGACCTGCCAGTTCTATAAGGAATGGCACCGTGACCGGCGTGGCCTCAGACACCACGAAACCCAGCGCACAGACCCTATCCGACAATTCGTCTACAGCCGCACATGCAGCTGGCCCATCGGCCCACGCTGCCCGTGAAAGTAAAGCGGGAATACCACTTGCCGAGCCAGTTGCGTCCGACAGGTCGGCCCAGCGCACTCGGGCCAACCGCTTGAGAACTCTACCCACTACGGCGCCCCATTTCCTGGGTATAGGTCAGCGATTCGGAGCCTGGCCATGACGAGTTGACACGATCCACAAGCCGGAAGGAGGTCCCTGTATCGCGGGTGATCGAATGGCTTACGGAGGAGCGCCAAGCTACTGCTCCCTCGCACTAGGTCCCCGGCTTCCATCGCCTGCGCGATACATCCGATCTCGGCACAACCACCGTGATGGCCTGTCTGATCTAGAACCCTGCGAAGGGGAAGGGGGAGGCTCCGCCTTGCCTCTCCAACCCTGCGCGTACTTACGTCAAACGCACCTCCCGAAGGGGTCAGTAGAACGCTTGCCGCGCCCTCGTTTCTACCAGGACCCAGACGGCTGAGATCTGCAAATGCGCGAAGATCACTTTCGGCCTGCCCGCAATTGTGGACCAGGATCGGGGTGGCACCTGCGAGCACATAGTACGTGTGGAAGTCGTCGACGGTGAGGTTGTGCGTGGTGACGGTGTGGGGGTAGTTGCGCTTGGCGTTGACGGTGAGGGTGCGGCCGTCGGGCTGGATTAGTTGGTCGCCGGGGGCGAAGTCGCCGGCGTCGACCCACTGCTTGCGGGTTTCGTTCCAGTGGGGGTGGCGGCGGGTGGAGGTCAGCGTGGACGGCGGGCCGCGGGGAGCCGCATCGTCGGTCAGGGTGAGGTCGGTGAATTCCTTGTCGTCCGGGGTGGTGATGGTGGCGGTGACCTTCTTCGGGCGGGTTTCGCCGGTCTGAGGGTCGGTGGCCAGGATGGTGTCGCCGACCTTGACGTCCTGGATCGCCTTGGTCGAGCCGTCGGCCATCAGGACGCGGGTGCCGGTCGGGAAGCTGTTGAGCTTGCAGGTCGCTCCCGATTCGGCATCCGCGCCACCGCCGCGGGAATCGGCGCTGCCTGCGTCTGCCTCCGCGTCAGCGTCGCTTTTCGAAGCCTTGGCTTCCGTGCCGGCCGCGTCACTTGCAGATTCGGTTCCGGCTTTTTCTTCGGCTGATTTTGCAGCCTTCGCGCTGGCTGCTGCTGCTTCGTCGTCAGCTTTCTTGGCCCTGCTGACGGCTGCCAAGGCCTTGGCAGCTCGACGCTCGCCGGCCTGGATGGCGTCGTAGGTTTTGTTGAGTTCCTTGTAGATCTTGTAGGCCTTGATGCCGATCTTGACGGCTTTGAAGAGCTTGCCCCAGGGAACCGCGTTGAGGGCGGTGTTGATGCAGGCCATGACGTCGCCCTTGGTGAAGCAGTCGCGGGCGTCGTTGTAGCCGATCAAGTCCATGACGACGTTGATGACCTCGCGCTTGAGCTCGTCGCGCCTCTTCTTGGCCTTCGTGACCGCCTGCTGAGCTTCTTCGTATTCTTCGACCTCCGGCGACGCATCGCTGTGGCCTGCGCCAGGTCGGTTCTTGTCGGGGCCGCAGATGCCGGAGCGGTCCCCGGGGTCGCAGGCCGTCTTCAGGCCTGTCGGGTCCGATGCGTTGAAGGGGCTGTTGTTGGCGTAGGCGTAGGCGTTCCATTGCTGGGGGTCGCCTGGATCGATGATGGGGTCGGGGCTGATGAAGCGGGCGGTGGTGGGGTCGTATTCGCGGGCGCCGAGGAGGGTGAAGCCGGTGGATTCTTCCTTGGTGCCGCCGACGAAGCCCTTGTCGCCGACCCAGGTGCCGGGGGCGGGCTGGGTGCCGCGGGCGTTGCCGAAGGGGTCGGAGTGGCGGCGGGCCTGGGCGAGGGTGGTGGCGTCGAACTGGACGCCGCCGGTGCCGTGGTGGTCCGAGCCCTGGTAGGAGAGGTCGCTGACGCCGCCGGTGGTGGTGCGGGTGATGGACAGGCCGCCGGGGGCCGCGTAGGTACGGACGTTGGAGACCTTCTTGGTGGCGGTGTCCAGGGTGATCTGGTCGCTGCCGAGGTTGAGGACGGTCTTGCCGGGGTCGCGGCGGATGAGCTGGTTGCCGCCGGTGTCGTAGAGGTAGCTGGTGCCGGCGCTCTCGCCGGTGCCGGTGATCTTGTCGAGCTTGCCCTGGCCGTTCCAGGTGAGGGTCTTGGTGCCCGGGGTGCTGGTGATGGAGGCCGTGTTGCCCGCGGCGTCGTACGTGTAGGAGGTGACCTTGGTGCCGGAAGGGCCGGTCTCCGTGGAGGTGAGGAGGGCGTGCGGGCCGCCGGTGCCGCCGCCGGTCTTCGGGTCGGAGGACGGGGTGTTGGGGCCGTCCGCGAAGGTCTGGGTGACCGTCACGTCCTTGGACGTGGTGCCAGTGGTGTCCTTGCGGACCAGCTTGGTGCGGTTGCCGAGCTTGTCGTACTCGTACTTCAGCCAGTACGGGGCAGGGCCGCCGACACTGGGCTTACCGGTGCCGTCGATGGACGGGCCGCCGGCGTTGGTGCAGCCGCCGATGCCGCGGACGCTCGGCTGGGGTGCGGTGTTGGTGGTGCCGCTGTCGGTCCAGGACTGGGTGAGACGGCCCAGGTAGTCGTGGGGGAAGCACTGCAGGTCGGTCTTCGCACCGTCCTCCACCGTGCGGATGGAGGTGAGCGAACCCGCCTTGTTGAACGTGTAGTCGGTGACGTCCACGCTGGCGCTGGCCGTGGCCGCCGTCTGCTTGTCCAAGGTGGAGCGGACCGGGCGACCCGTTCCCGCGTCGTAGTCGACGGTGGAGACGACCTGCTTGCCGGTGTCGCCGACGGTGGTGCGGATGACCCGGCCGTACGGGTCGTAGCGCAGGTCCGCAACGTACGGCGTCATCAGGGCGCCCTGGGTTCCATCCAGGGCGGTGAGGCTGCCGCCGACGTTGTAGCCGAAGGTCAGCCCTGTACTGAGACCTGGCGAGGTCGCTGAGGCGGGCCGTCTCCCCCGGTGTCGGGGAGGCGGCCCGTCGTCCGTTGCGGCGGGTCGGGTGTGGCGGAAGGCCTCCGAGGACAGTGACCGATGCGTTCATGTTGGTTCGGGTGAACGGGGCTGAACGCGACGCGACCGACTGTGGCGTCACCCAGTTGTCCTGTCGAAGGGAAGACTTCCGTGTCCGTCCGCACTGCCGTGGTCCTGCTTGCCGTTGCCCTGGTTCTCGTGACAGCCGTGCTGGTCGGCGCCGCCGCCGGCTACCTGGCCCGTCGGGACCGCGCCACCTACCCTGCGGCGCTGTCCCGGGCGGGGGTGGCCTTCGCAGCCACCCTCAGCCTGGCCGCCGCCCTCGCCGGCGCCCTCGCTTCCCTTACCGGCGGCTGACGGCCTTCTGCTCATGGCGAGTTGGGCGGCGAGGACCGTAGGGTTCAGGAGCGGTACGGGGAACGAGCAGCCGAGTGGACCGGAAGCGGGATGCCTGATGAGCGAGAGTGCGTCTGTCCTGCCGACGCATGGGCGGGGTGAGGAAGAGGCCCTGGCCGCGTTGAAGCGGCAGCTTCGCCGGCTTCGGGTGGAGCGAGGACTCAGCATGGCCGGGCTGGCTCTCCGCGCCAGTCTGGGGAGGACCACGGCGAGCCAGGCCCTCAACGGGGACACCGTCCCCAGCGAGCCGACGCTCGTCTCCCTTGCGAAGGCCCTCAGGACTCCGGCGGAACCCCTCCTCGAGCTTCGGGCCTCGGCGGTCGCACGGGCCGTGGCCGTGGAGGGGGTGGAGGGAGCGGAGGGAGCGACCTGCGAATCCCGGCCGCGGGAGACCAGATTCACCTACGAGTACCTCGGGCAGCGCCCGACGGGCCTCCTGCGCGTCCTGCACGACAAACTGCGGTCCTCGCCCGTCGTCCGGTTGAGGATCCGAACGGTGGACATCTTCCAGTCCTGGGCCGTCGAGGACGCCGAACTCCCCGCCCGCGCCGTGCAGTACGCGGACGAGTGCGTGGAGGCCATGGACGTGATCCACGATGCTGACGGAGCGGCTGAGGGCCTGCTTCTGCTGGCGGTCCTGACCGAGTTGAGTGAGCTCGTGTTCGAGCAGGGCAAAGCCCAGGAGGACGTGAGCTACCACATCGTCGGCAACGCCATGGCGTTCCTGGACGTGGTGGCCGTCGATTCCCTCGAGTTCCTGAACGTACGGTCGACGCTCGGGCGGGAACTGTTGGGCGGGAAGTTTCCCTGGTCGGCGCTCGACGACATCAGGGACGTTCTGAGGGAGCAGTACTTCTCACCGGACGCTTGACGCCCCGAGCACGGCCCAGCTCAGCCCCGGGCCGTCTCCCCCAATGTCGGGGAGGCGGCCCGGCCTGCGTTGGGGTGGTTCAGGTGCGGAGGAAGGCTTCCACTGCCGTGACGAAGGCCACCGGGGTTTCGTGGGGCGGGTAGTGGCCCGTGCCCGGGAGGGTGTGGATGGTGGTGTGGGGGTACCAGGTCGCCCAGGTGGACTGCATGACCTCGGCCGTCAGGGCCAGGTCGTACTCGCCGACCAGGATCAGCACCGGGACCGGGTTGCCCTTGACCGCGGAGGAGAGGTCCAGGGGCTGCCAGCTGGCCAGGTAGCCGGCGAACGCCTCGGGGAGGGAGACCTCGAGGGAGTGGGAGACCATGCGGTTGACCCAGTGGCGGCTCGCCCGGTTGCCGGTGACCAGGTCGAGGATGGCCCGGCGGTTCTCCGGGGATTCGGCGGCCCCGTAGAAGAGGGCGTGGGTGGTGTCGTCCATCGCGTAGGGGGCGGCCGGGACGGGGGCGAGGCCGATCAGTTTCTCCACCCGTTCCGGGGCGCGGACCAGGACCTGCTGGATGGCTTTGCCGCCCATCGAGTGGCCGATGAGCGAGAAGGTGTCCCAGCCGAGCTCGTCGGCGAGGGCGAGGACGTCGTCGGCGATCTCGGGGAGGGTGTAGCGGCCGGGAACCCCGCGGCGGTCGCCGTAGCCGCGGTAGTCCAGGAAGGCGTACGTGAAGGCCTCGGGGTCGAAGTAGTCCAGCGCGGAGCCCCAGTTGGCGGACGTGCCGAACCAGTCGTGGAGCACGATGACGCGGATGGGGCCGCTGCCGATCCTGCGGTGGGCGATGGCCATGTGTTCTCCCTCGGTGTTGGAGGTGGGAGGAACCGACCCACGCTTTCTGCCCAGCGGACCCACCGTCACACCGTGCGGCCGCCACTGCGGGAGTGGCGGCCGCACGGTGCGGGGCGGGAGGCGGTCAGACCGTCTTGATCGCCGGGTCGGAGATGCCCGGGGCGCCCGTTTCCACGCGGCCTGCGAAGCGGCGGAGGAAGGTGCTGTCGAGGTCGGAGACGACCTTGACGTCGTACCAGCGGCCGGTGGTGCGGAGGTCGACCGTGTGGGTGGTGGTCGAGCCGGCTGCGACCCGGAGGGTCACGGGGGTGCCGCCGTAGGCGTTGGTGACGGTGAGGTTGACGGCGGTGGTGCCGCCGTTGGTGAGGGTGAGCTTCAGGTTGCCGGTGGTGGCGTCGTGGCGGGCCGTGACCTCGGGGCCGGTCTTCTTCGCCGGGCCCTTGAAGGCGCGCAGGAAGCCGTTGGGCCCCCACACCGTGAGGTTGATCTGGTTGCCGGTGGAGCCGCTGGTGCTCCAGGTGTCCGACAGGGTCTTGCCGGCTTCCACCGTGTAGGGCCAGGGGCCGTCGGTGCGGTTGCCCGAGGTGATGTGGAAGTGGGCGCCGAGGGCCGGGCCGGAGGAGAAGGTGAGGGTGAACCTGCCGGTGGAGGTGGTGCGGACGCCGTCCACGTACGGGGCGTAGCCGAGGGCGCGGGAGGGCTTGGAGCCGGCTTCCTGGCGCGGGAGGGTGCCGGTGGCCGGCGGGGTGGGGACGTAGTCGGGGTGCCGGTTGTGGTCCGGGGGGAGGTAGCCGGAGGTGGAGGGGAGGGGCGCCGGCGCGGCGTCCGCGACCGTGAAGTCGAAGGCGGAGGTGAGGTCGCCGCAGACGGCGCGGCGCCACGGCGAGATCTGGGGCTCCTGCACGCCGAAACGCTTCTCCATGAAGCGGATGATCGAGGTGTGGTCGAAGGTTTCGGAGCAGACGAAACCTCCCTTGCTCCACGGGGAGACGACGATCATCGGGACGCGCGGGCCGAGGCCGTACGGGCCGGCCGCGTAGCCGGAGACCCCGCCCTTGTAGAGGTCCCCGGTGACGTCTGCCGTGGACAGGCCCCAGGAGGCGGAGGCCGGCGGGTAGGGCGGGACGACGTGGTCGAAGAAGCCGTCGTTCTCGTCGTAGGTGACGAAGAAGGCGGTCTTGGCCCATACGGAGGGGTTGGAGGTGAGGGCGTCGAGGACCTGGGAGATGTACCAGGCGCCGAAGTTCACCGGCCAGTTGGAGTGCTCGCTGAACGCCTCGGGGGCGGTGATCCAGGAGACCTTGGGGAGGGTGCCGGCCGTGACGTCGGCGCGGAGCCGGTCGAAGAGGCCGTCGCCCGCCTTGGCGTTGGTGCCGGTGCGGGCCTTCTCGTAGAGGGGGCTGCCCGGCTGCGCGTTGCGGAAGGAGTTGAAGTAGAGGAGGGAGTTGTCGCCGTAGTTGCCGCGGAAGGCGTCGTTGATCCAGCCCCAGTGCCCGGCCGCGTTCAGGCCGTCGCCGATGTCCTGGTAGATCTTCCAGCTGATGCCGGCCGCCTCGAGGCGCTCCGGGTACGTCTTCCAGCCGTAGCCGAGCTCCTGGTTGCCCAGGACCGGGCCGCCGCCGGTGCCGTCGTTGCCGGTGTATCCCGTCCACATGTAGTAGCGGTTGGGGTCGGTGGCTCCGATGAAGCTGCAGTGGTAGGCGTCGCACACGGTGAAGGCGTCGGCGAGGGCGAAGTGGAAGGGCATGTCCGCGCGATTCATGTACGCCATGGTGTTGGCGGTCTTCGCGGGCACCCACTTGTCGTACTTGCCGTTGTTGTAGGCCTGTTGGCCGCCGGCCCAGTCGTGGTTGAGGCCTTCCAGGAACTGCATGCCGAGGTCTTCCACCTCGGGGTGGAAGGGCAGGATGTCCTTGGTGCCGTTCGACTGGTGGAAGACGGACTTGCCGTTGTCCAGGAGGACCGGGCGCGGGTCACCGAAGCCGCGTACGCCCTTCATCGTGCCGAAGTAGTGGTCGAAGGACCGGTTCTCCTGCATCAGGACCACGATGTGCTCGACGTCCTGGATGGTGCCGGTGGAGCCCTGGGCGGGGATGGCGGCGGCCCGCGCGATGCTCTCGGACAGCATCGCGAAGGCGGCGGTACCGCCTGCCATCTGCAGGAACCGGCGGCGATTTACTTCTGCCATGGGTGACGACCTCTGCGGGTGAGGGGGTGGCGAGGGGCGCCCCAAGGACAGCGCGCCCGGCGAACGGGCCGGGGTCCCCTCCGTGACGGCTGGTCGTACAGCTGGCTAACTGCGGGGCAGAGTACGCAGGCTCCTGCTGCTTCACCAGGCCGCCGGAGCCCTCGACACGGCGGCCGGCACGGCCACCGGCACGGCCACCGCACGGCCACCGGCACGGCGGCGGGGCCGGACCTCCGATGGGTCCGGCCCCGCCGCCGTACGTGCCGTTCCGGACGGTCCCGTCCGCCGCCTCAGGCGCTCGCCCCGGCCATCCGCAGCCGCAGACTGCGCGGCCGCATGTCCGTCCACACCCGGCCGATGTGGTCCAGGCACTCCTGGCGGGTGCCCCGCGTGCCCTCGGCGTGCCATCCGGCCGGCAGGTCCCGGTCCGCGCGCCAGACGGAGAACTGCTCCTCGTCGTTGTGCACGACCTGGTAACCGGCCTCGGTCGCGGCCCCGGTTCCCGTTCCGGCCCCGGTTCCCGTTCCGGTCCCGGCCCCGGTTCCGGTCCCGCTGCTGTCACTGCTGGCAGTCATTGCGTTGGTCCTCCCGCACTCGCTCGCTCGGTCGACGGGCCCCAGCGTGCCCCGTCGCCCCGGCCGGCCATAGGGACAAACGCGCAGCAGGACCGGCGGAAGACCCTGCTGCTCCTTCCCTGTCCGCCCGGCCCGGCCCCCGGCAGTGTTCGGGGCAGCCAGCCTGGAAGGAGCTTCATCATGCCGGAGATGCCGGATACGCCACGCAGCCCGGAGAACGTGCATCTGCCCACCGGGGGGTGGCGCCTGTGGGAGCACTTCGCCCTGCGCGGCCCCGGCTTTCCGGCCGAGGGGGTGCTGCGCATGGCCCCGCCGGGGCTCGCACCCGCCGCCGACAAGTTCGGGCCGGCCGACGCCCTCGCCGGGCCGGAGTGGGAGGCCTTCCTCGCGGACTTCGACACGGGCGCCGTGCGCACCGCCGGACTGCTGCAGGAGATCGCCGCCTCGCCGCGCTTCCGCGCCGCGGTGGCCTGGCAGAACCCGGCCGTGCTGCGCACCGGCATCGCGCCGTTCCTGAACTGGACGCCGACCGCCGCGAGCCGCACCAGCATGCCCCGCCAGCGGGAGGAGCTCGTCGCCCACTACTGGCAGCGGTTCTGCGTCAAGAACGACACCATCGGCTTCTTCGGCCCCGTCGGCTGGGGCCGCTGGGACCTCGGCACCCACGGGATCGCCGTGGACCCGGGCAGCCCCGGCAGCGGATTCCTCGCCGACTCGCGGGTGTACTTCGCCTCCTGGGCGATCGACGCCCTCGCCAAATCGCTGGGCGCCGACCCGGCCGTGCGGGCGTGGATACCCCCGCGCCGGGTGTCCTTCGTACGGATCGCGGACGGTACGGTCCGGGTGCCGGGCCGGCCGCCGCAGGAGATCGGTGCGACCGCGCGGGCCGTGCTGGAGCTCTGCGACGGGACCCGGCCGGTCGCGGCCGTCGCCGCGGCGGCCGGCCTGACGGAGGCCGAGGCCACCGCCGCCGTGGAGGCGCTGGTCGCCAAGCGGTGGGCGCACTGGCGCCTCGACGTGCCGTCGGCCACCCACCCGGAGCGGGAGCTGCGGACCATCCTGGAGCGGATCGGCGACCCGGCGGTCCGGGAGCCGGCGCTGGAGAAGCTGGCCGTACTGGAGCGGGGCCGCGACGCGGTCCAGGCCGCCGGCCTGGACGCGGACGCGCTGACCGCGGCGATCGGCGCACTGGAGGCGGACTTCGCCGCGCTCACCGCCACCGACGCGCAGCGCTCCAAGGGCGCCCGGACCGCGCCGTGCCGCGGCCTCGTCTACTCGGACGCCCGACGGGCGGCGACCGCCACCCTGGGCACCGCCCTGCTCGACGAACTGACCCCGCTCTCCCTGTGCCTGACCGCGGCCCGCTGGATGACCAACCGGGTGGCCGAGGCCGTCGGTGCCCGCATCCGGGAGGCGTACGAACGGCTTGCCGCCTCCGGTGATCCGGTGGACCTGGGGTCGATGTGGATGGCGACCCTGCCGTCCCCGCACCCGCAGGCCGGCGCGATCATCGACGCCGTCCAGGCCGAACTCCGGGAGAAGTGGGCGGAGATCCTGGCCGTGCCGGAGGGGGCGCGCAGTGTCCGCCGGAGTTCGGCCGACATCGCCGAGCAGGTGCGGGCCGCGTTCGAGGAGTCCGGCGCCGGCTGGTCGCTGGCCCGCTACTTCAGCCCGGACGTACTGGTGCTGGCCGAGGACCGGGCCGCGGTGGCCCGCGGCGAGTTCGAGCTGGTCCTCGGCGAGATGCACTCCGCGCTCAACACGATGGGCGCCTCCCTGTTCGTGCACCAGCACCCCGACCGCGACGAGCTGCTGGCCGAGACCACCCGCGACTTCCCCGGGCCCCGGCTGCTGCCGCAGCTGCCCAAGGAGCTGCCGCTGAAGTGGTCGGCGCGCAGCAGGCCCTCCCTGGACCGGCCCGAGGACTACTACGTGGCCGTGATCGACGACACCGGCGACCCGCACCGGCCGCGCACCGTGCTCGGCGCGGACGCCGTGGTGGAGGACCGGGACGGCGCCCTGGTCGTGGTGCTGCCGGACGGCGCCGTGTTCGACCTGCTCGACGTGTACGCCAACACCCTCACCCAGCGGGTGATGGACCGGTTCACGCTCCGCCCGGAGGGCGAGCACACCCCCCGGATCACCATCGACAAGATGGTGGTGGCCCGGGAGACCTGGTCGGTACCGGTGTCCGAACTCGCTTTCGCCGAGGAGAAGTCGGAGGCCAAGCGGTACGTCCGGGCCCGGCACTGGCAGGCCGGACGCGAGCTCCCCCGCTTCGTGTTCGTGGTGTCCCCGACCGAACCCCGGCCGTTCTACGTGGACTTCGACAGCCCGGTGTACGTGACCATCCTGGCCAAGGCGGCCCGCCGGCTGGCCCGCAAGGACCCGGACGCCCGCCTGAAGATCAGCGAGATGCTGCCGACGCCCGAGCAGGCCTGGCTGACCGACGACGAGGGCAGCACCTACACCTCCGAGCTGCGGTTCGTCGCCGTCGACCAGACCGCCGTCGGCCGGACCGCCGTCGAGCAGACCGCCGTCGGCCGGACCGCCGTCGGCCGGACCGCCGTCGGCCGGACGGGCACGGACGACACCGCCGTCGGACGGACCGGCGTCGATACCGAGGGCCCGGGTGAGGCGTGATGCGCACCTTCGTCGACGACATCGCCGCACACGCCGCCCTCGCCCCCGACCGGACCGCCCTCACCACCCCGGACGGCGAGCTGACGTACGGGGAACTCAGCGCCCGCATCGAGGCGCTGGCCGGGACGCTGCGCGCCCGGGGCGCCCGGCCCGAGACGGTGGTCGCCGTGGCCGTACCGCGCGGCGCGGACGCCGTGGTCGCGATGGCCGCCGTGGTGCGGTCCGGGGCGGCCTTCCTGAGCCTGGACGTGGAGCAGCCGCCGGCCCGTCTGGCCGCGCTGGTCCGCAGCGGCGGCGCCGACCTGCTGCTGACCTGTTCGGACCTCGCCGCACCCATGGAGCAGCTGGGGATACCCGGCCGGCCGGTACTGCTGGACCGGCCCGGTCCGGTGCCCGACCCTGCCGCCCCGGCCGAGCCGCCCGGTGAGCGGTCCCTGGCCTACGTCAGCCACACCTCGGGCAGCACCGGGGAGCCCAGCGCCGTCCTGGTCGAGCACGGCGGGCTGGACAACTACCTGCGGTTCGTGGCCCGCGACTACGGTCTGGGCCCGGACACCGTGGCCCTGCAGGTCGCCCCGCTCGGCTACGACGCCTCCCTGCGGGACACCTTCGCCCCGCTGCTGGCGGGCGGCCGGCTGGTCCTCGTACCGCGGTCGGCGCTGCTGCGGCCGGAGGAGTTCGGGGCCGCCGTGCGCGAGCACAGGGTGACCGCGCTGCTGTCGGTGACCCCGTCCTTCCTGTCCTTCCTGGCGGGGCAGCCCGACCCCGCCCGGCTGCTGGACGGGGTGCGGCTGGTGGTGTCCAGCGGGGAGTCGCTGCGGCCCTTCCTGGCGGCCGGCGGGCGGTCCCTGCTGAGCGGCGGCCTCGTCAACCAGTACGGGCCGACCGAATGCACGATGACCTCGACCCGGTACGCCGTCCCGGCCGCCCCGGACACCGGATGCGACCTGGTCGGCACCCCGATCGACGGGGTGGTGGTACGGCTGCTGGACGCGGCCCTGGCACCGGTGCCCGACGGGGAGACCGGGGAGGTGTACATCGGCGGGGCCGGGGTGGCCCGCGGCTACCGCGGGCTGCCCGCCCGGACCGCCGCGCGGTTCGTGCCCGACCCGCTCGGGGCGCCGGGCGCCCGCCTGTACCGGACCGGGGACCTGGCCCGCCGGGGCCCCGGCGGCCTGGAGTACCTGGGCCGCAGCGACCGGCAGGTGAAGATCCGCGGCTACCGGGTCGACCCGGCCGAGGTGGAGGGCGCCCTGCTGGCGCACCCCGAGGTCACGGGGGCGGTGGTCACCGCCGACACCGACGCGCAGGGCCGGGTGTTCCTGGTCGCCCATGTCACCGGCGTGCCGGCGGACACCGGCGATCCTGCGCTCCGCACCCACCTCGGCAGGACCCTGCCCCCGCACCTGATACCGCGCCGGTTCGTCCGGCTGGACCGGCTGCCCACCACCCGCGGCGGCAAAGCGGACCGGCGGGCCCTCGCCGAGACGGGAGGCCGGCCGTGACCGCCGCCCTCACCACCCACCTGGGCCCGGCCGATGTGGAGGCCGCGGCCGGACGCATCGCCGGCCAGGTCCGGCACACCCCGCTGCTGCCGGGGCTGCCGGCGCCCGGCCGCCGCCGCAGGGGCTGGGGGCTGCTGCTGAAGGCCGAACACCTCCAGCACAGCGGCTCCTTCAAGATGCGCGGGGCGGCCAACGCGGTACTGGCCCTGGGTGCCCGTGAGATCGTCACCGGTTCCTCGGGCAACCACGGGATCGCGCTGGCCCGGCTGGCCGCCCCGCTGGGCGTCCGGGTGACCGTGGTCCTCGCCGAAGGCGCCAGCCCCGCCAAGATCACCCTGATCCGGGCGCTCGGCGGACAGACCGTCAGCGTGCCCGGCGGGGTCGCCGAACGCGAGTCCCGGGCCCGGGAACTGGCCCGGGAGACCGGTGCGGTGCTGGTGCCCTCCTCCGACGACGAGCTCGTGGTCGCCGGACAGGGCACGGTCGGCCGGGAGATCCTGGCCGACGCGCCCGACACCGAGACCGTGTACGTGCCGGCCGGCGGCGGCGGCCTGCTGGCCGGGGTCTGCCTGGCCGCCCGCGACCATCCGGTCCGGGTGGTGGGCGTCGAGCCCGCGGGCACCCCCCGCTACGCCCGGTCGCTGGCCGCCGGCCGGCCCGTACGGCTGGCGCCCGGCGACACCGTGGCCGACGGGCTGCGCGGCCAGCAGCCCGGCCTGGTGCCGTACCCGATCATCCGCGACCGGGTCGACGACCTGATTGCGGTGTCCGACTCCGAGATCCTCGCCGCGGTTGCGCTGCTGCGCCGCCGCGGGGTCGAGGCCGAGCCCAGCGGAGCCGTCGCGCTGGCCGGGGCCCTGCGCGCCGGACGTGACGGCGGCCGCGCCGTCGCCATCGTCTCCGGCGGCAACACCACGGCGGCACTGACCGCCGCGATCACCTCGTACACGTCGCACACCCCGTACTCCTCACACACGCCGCACACCTCATACACCCCGCACGCCTCACACACGTCGTACGCCGCACACCCGCACCGGGAGGACCTCTCATGACCAGCACCCAGAACCTGACTGCACAGCCCGTCGGCACCGCCCTCACCGAACTGGTGGTGTCCGTCTACCGGGAGACCCTCGGCGTCGCGGAGCTCGACGAGGCCAGCGACTTCTACGAGTGGGGCGGCGACTCGCTCACCGCGTTCCGTATCACCGCGCGGCTGGAGGAGACGCTGGGGGTGGAGGTGCCGGTCGCGCTGGTCTTCGCCTACCCCTCGCCCGCGGACCTCGCCTCCGTCGTCGAGTCCGACCTCGTCCAGGTGTGAGGGCTGCCCGCCATGACCGACACGGATCCCGGTACCGCCACCGGTACCGACACAGCACCGGCCACAACACCGGCGAAAGCACCGACCACAGCACCTATCACAGCACCGACCACGGCACCCGTCACAGCACCGGCCGCAGCACCCGGCCCCCGGCTGCCCGGCGGACGCTGGCGCCTGTGGGAGCAGTTCGCCCTGCGCGGCCCCGGCTTCCCGGCCCGCGGTGTGCTGCGGCTGGCCCCCGACGGGCTGGCCGCGGCCGCCGACAAGTTCGGGGCGGAGGACCCCGGGGCCGGTCTCGACGGGGACGACTGGCGGGACTTCGCCGGCCTGTTCGCCGAGGCCGCCGTGGAGACCGCGCACGCCCTCCAGGACATCGCCCGGACGCCCGCCTTCCGCGAGGCGGTGGCATGGCAGAACCGGCCCGTCCTGCAGTCCGGCATCACCCCGTTCCTCAACTGGACCCCGACCGCGGCCGGCCGCACCAGCATGCCGCGCCAGCGGGAGGAACTCGTCGCCCACTACTGGCAGCGGTTCTGCGTCAAGAACGACACCATCGGCTTCTTCGGCCCCGTCGGCTGGGGCCGCTGGGACCTCGGCACCGACGGGGTGGAAGTCGATCCCGGCCGCGGCCTGGTCGCCGGCTCGGAGGTGTACTTCGCCTCCTGGGCGATCGACGCGCTGGCCGCCGTCATCGGCGCCGACCCGGCCCTGCGGGACTGGGTGGCGCCCCGGCGGGTGCCGTTCGTACGCCACACCGGCACCCGGGTGGCCGTGCCCGGCCGGCCGGCCGCGGAGGTGACCGACGAGGCCGCCGCCGTCCTCCGGCTGTGCGACGGCGTACGGCCGGCCCGGGAGATCCGCGCCGCGCTGCCGGACGTCGACGTGACCGCCGTACTGGAGGACCTGGTGGCCCGCCGCTGGGTGGTGTGGCGGCTGGAGATACCCGCCGACGCCCGCCCCGAACGCCACCTGCGGGCCTGGCTCGACCGGATCGGCGACCCGGAACTGCGGCGGCCCGGCCTCGCCGCCCTCGACAGCTTGGAACGCGGCCGGGACCGGGTGCGGGCGGCCGAGGGCGCCGACGCCCTGGTCGCCGCCCTCACCGCACTGGAAGGGGAGTTCACCGCCCTCACCGAGACCGCCGCCGTACGGGAGAAATCGGCCGGTACGGCGCCCTGCCGGGCCCTGGTGTACTCCGACTGCCGCCGGGCCGCGACCGCCACCGTGGGCAGCTCCGTACAGGAGGCCCTGGCCCCGCTGGAGCCGCTGCTCGCCAGCGCCGGCTGGCTCACCGCCCGGCTGGCCGAGGCCGTGATGGCCCGGGCGAAGGAGGTGTACGCGAAGCTGGCCGCGCAGGGCGACCCGGTGGACCTGGCGGCGTTCTGGTTCGCCTGCATGCCGGTCCTGCACGGCGCGGCCCGCGAGGAAGCGGCGGCGCTGCAACGGGAGTTCCGGCGGCGCTGGGACGCCGTCCTGTCCGCGCCGCCGGACGCCCGGCACCTGAGGCTGTCCCTGGCCGACATCGCCGGGCCGGTCGCAGAACAGTTCGGCGACGCCGGAACCCCGGGCGGGACCGGGACCGGGACGGGGGACGCGGGCGGGACCGGGGGTGCGGGCTGGACCGCCGCCCGGTACCTCAGCCCCGACATCATGATCGGCGCGACCGGGGCGGAGGCCGTGGCCCGCGGGGACTTCGAACTGGTCCTCGGCGAACTCCACATGGCGGCCAACACCCTGGGCGCCTCCCTGTTCGTCAACCAGCACCCCGACCCCGGGGAACTGGTACGGCTCACCGACCGGGACCACCCCGGCCCCCGGCTGATGCCGCTGCTGCCGAAGGAGCACCGGTCCCGGCTCTCCGCCCGCATCCGGCACACCCTGGTCCGGCCCGAGGACCACTACGTGGCCCTGGTGGACTTCACCGCCGACCCCGCCCGGCCGCGGACCGCACTCAGCGCGGACGTGCTGGTCACGGAACGGGACGGCGCGTTGCGGGTGGTGCTGCCCGACGGGGCCGAGTTCGCCGCGGTGGACGTGTTCTCGCACGTGCTGACCACCCTGGCCATGGACCTGTTCCAGATCCTGCCCGAGGAACCCGCCCACTCGCCGCGGGTCACCGTCGACCGGCTGGTGGTGGCCCGCGAGACCTGGCGGCTGCCCGCCGCCGGCATCGCCTTCGCGGAGGAGAAGGACGAGGCCCGCCGGTTCGTCCGGGCCCGGCAGTGGCGGGAGCAGCACGAGCTGCCGCGCTTCGTGTTCGTGGTCCTGCCCACCGAGACCCGGCCGTTCTACGTGGACTTCGACAGCCCCGTGTACGTCAACATCCTCGCCAAGGCACTGCGCCGGCTGTCCCGCAAGGACCCGGACGGGCGCGCCGTCATCACCGAGATGCTGCCGACCCCGGAACAGGCCTGGCTGACGGACGACCAGGGCGAGCTCTACACCTCGGAACTGCGCTTCGTGGCGGTGGACGAGGCGTAGGACGCGACCTGGAAGGAAAGTGATGCGCGGCGGCGGCACGCCCGGCGGAACATCCCGCCGGGCGGGCCGCCGTCGCGCGTGGTTGCGCGTACTGACGCGCGCGGCGCTGCGTCTTCTTCCCTACTGAGCCGATCCCGCAGCCAGCAGTGTTGTGGAAAACACCGGCTTGGAGGCCTGGAGGCCCACAGTGAAGGTTGGCGGCGCAGCGCACGGCACGGCGGGGCAGAGCAGCGATGTGCGGGTGGCATCGTTCGCGCAGCGGAGGCTGTGGTTCCTCGACCAGCTCGCCGGAGGTTCATCCGATTCCCTGCTCCCCCTGGCGCTGCGCATCCGCGGCGACCTCGACGTCCCGGCCCTCGAACGCGCCCTGACGGGCATCGCGGACCGCCACGAGGTGCTGCGCACCCGGTACGTGCAGGTCGACGGGGAGCCCGTACCGCGGGTGGACCCGCCGGGCGCCCTGGTGGTGGAGCGGACCGAGGCGGACAGCGCCGAGGAGCTCTTCGACCGGGAACTGGCCCGCCCGCTGGACCTGGCGGCGGATCACCCGATGCGGGTCACGCTGGCCCGGCTGGGGCCGGCCGAGCACCTGCTGCTGGTCGTGGTGCACCACATCGCCGTCGACGGCTGGTCCTGGGACGTGCTGCTGCGCGAACTGGCCGCCGGGTACCGCGGGGAGGAGCCGGCGGCGCCTGCACTCCAGTACGCGGACGTGGCCCGCGCCGAGGCGGAGCGGCTCGGCGGGGCCCGGATGGAGCGGCTGCTGGGGTACTGGCGGGACCGGCTGACCGGGGTGTCCCCGCTCGCCCTGCCCGCGGATCGGCCGCGGCCGCAGTTCTGGGACGGCTCCGGCGACGTCGTCCGGTTCCACCTGCCGGCCGAGCTGGTCGGCGAGGTCGACCGGGTGGCCCGCCGGCACCGCGCGACCCGGTACATGCTGCTGCTGTCCGTGTACCAGGCGCTGCTGGCCCGCTACTCGGGCCGGTCCGACATCGCCGTGTGCACCACGCTCGCCGATCGCGGTCAGGCGGAAGTGGCCGGTGTCATCGGCCCGTTCGTAAACACGATCGTGCTGCGCACCGACCTGTCCGGCGCGCCGACCTTCGCCGAGCTGCTGGGCCGGGTCCGCAGCCGTGCCCTCCAGGACTTCTCGCACTTCGAGGCGCCCTTCGACCGGGTGGTCGGCGAGGTGGGTGCCGAACGCGACCTGTCCCGGCACCCGCTCGCCCAGGCCTCGTTCACCCTGCTCAACACGGTTCCGGAACCGGCCCGGCTGGACGGCCTGGAGGTGGCACTGGTCCGGACCCCGCTGCGGGGCACCCCGCTGGACGTGTTCCTCGACCTCGGCCTGGCCGCGGACGGCGGGATCGCCGCCCGCCTGCAGTACGCCACCGCGCTGTTCGACGCGGACACCATGCGCCGGTTCACCGAGGGCTACGTCGGGCTGCTGCGCGCGGTGACGGCCGAGCCGGACCGGCCGGTCGCCGAACTCGCGGCACGGATCGAGCCGTTGCCGGGCGGCGAGCGCACCCGCCTGATCGCCCTGGCCGGCAGCCCGTCCGCGGCGGCGGCGCAGGCGCCGCCGTTCGAGCTGGCGGGCGAGCCGGAGGCGGTGGCGCTGGTGTGCGGGGACGAAACGCTTCGGTACGGCGAACTGGACGCCCTGACCGGCAGGCTGGCGGCGCGCCTGGCGGCGGCGGGCGTGACCCCGGGCACCCCGGTCGGCGTGTGCATGCGGCGCGGCATCCCGGCGGTCGCGGCGATGGCCGCGGTGTGGCGGGCCGGCGGGGTCTTCGTCCCGCTGGACCGGCAACTCCCGGAGGAACGGCTGCGGTTCATGACGGCAGAGGCGGACGTCCGCTTCGTCCTGGCCGATCCGTCGACGGCGTTCCTGGCGAGCACCCTCGGCCCCGCGGTCATCCCGGCCGAGGCCACCGCACCCTCCGGGACGGCGGACCGGAATCCCGGCGAGGCCGCGCCCCGTTACACCCCCGCGCCCGAAGACCTCGCGTACGTCATCTTCACCTCCGGGTCCACCGGGCGGCCCAAGGCCGTCGGGGTCGAGCACCGGGCCATGGCCGCCCATGTGGCCGCCGCCCGGGCCGAGTTCGGGATCACCGCCGAGGACCGGGTGCTGGCGTTCTCCTCCTTCTGCTTCGACGCCTCCTTCGACCAGCTGCTGACCGCCCTCGGCTGCGGTGGGAGCGTCGTGATCCGGCCCGATGAGCAGTGGCTGCCCGCCCGGGTCGCCGAGGCGGTCCGACGGCACGGGATCACCGTGCTCAATCTGCCGCCCACCTACTGGGCCGAGCTGGCCCACTCGCTGGACGGCGGCACCGCCGGCGGCACCGGCAGCGGCCACGCGGCCGACCTGGCCTCGCTGCGGCTGCTGATCCTCGGCGGGGAGTCGGTGCCGGCGGGTGCCCTGGCCGCCTGGCTGGCCGCGGTACCGCAGGCCCGGGTGTGCAATGCGTACGGCCCGACCGAGACCACCGTCACGGCCACCACCCACACGGTGGACCCGGCCGCCGGCCCCGGCCCGGTCCCGATCGGCCGCCCGCTGGGCGGGCGCCGGGCGTACGTGGTGGACGGGTACGGCGAGCTGGTGCCCGAGGGTGTAGCCGGCGAACTGCTGGTCGGCGGGCCGGAGCTGGCCCGCGGCTATCTCGGGCAGCCGGCCCTGACCGCCGAAAGGTTCGTTCCCGACCCGTTCACCCCGGGGGCGGCCGGCGGGCGGCTGTACCGGACCGGGGACCTGGTCCGCCGGCTGCCCTCCGGGGAGCTGGAGTTCCTCGGCCGGGCCGACGACCAGGTCAAGATCCGCGGGTTCCGCATCGAGCTCGGCGAGGTCGAGGCGGTGCTGCGGGAATGCCCGGGGGTGGTGGCCGCGGCCGTCGCCGCGGGCGAGGACGCCCAGGGCGGGCAGAGCCTGGCCGGCTATGTGGTGGCGGGCCCGGACGGCCCGGTCGAGCCGGCCGCGCTGCGGGCCTGGTGTGCCGATCGGCTGCCGTACTACGCGGTGCCCGCGGACTTCGTGGCGCTGGACGCCCTGCCGGTGAACGCCTCCGGCAAGCTCGACCGGGCCGCCCTGCCCGCCGTGTCCGGGGACCGCGACCGGGACCGGGCGGTGGGCGGCGTGGAGTTCGTCGCGCCGCGCGACGAGACCGAGCGGGTGGTCGCCGAGATCTGGGCCGAGGTGCTGGGCGTGGACCGGGTCGGCATCGACGACGGGTTCTTCGACCTGGGCGGGCACTCGCTGCTCGCGACCATGGCGGTGTCCCGGATCGCGGAGCGGCTCGGCCGCGAGGTCGAGCTCCGCACCCTGTTCGAGAACCCGCGGATCCGCGCGTTCGGGCCGGTGGTCGCCGCGGCCCGGCAGGCCGGTGCGGCCACGGTCGTCCCGGTGGACCGGTCCGGGCCGCTGCCGCTGTCCTTCGCGCAGGAACGGATGTGGTTCCTGGACCGGATGTCGGACGTCGGTGACGAGTACGTGCTCTGGTTCTCCTGGCGGATGCGCGGCGGACTGGACCGGGCCGCCTGGCAGGGGGCGCTCGACGAGGTGGTGGCCCGGCACGAGGCGCTGCGGACCGCGCTGGTCGAGGTGGACGGCCGTCCGGCGCAGCGGGTGGTCGACGGGGTCGGCGTACCGGTGGAGTGGCAGGCCGTCCCGCCGGGCGGCGACGAGGCCGGCCGGCTGGACCGGGTGCGGGAGCTGGCGGTGGCGTTCGCCACCCGCCGGTTCGACCTGGCGCGGCCGCCGATGCTGCGGGCCGGGGTGTGGGAGCTGGGGCCGGCCGATCACGTGGCCGTGATCGCCTTCCACCACGTGGCCACCGACGGCTGGTCCAAGGACATCCTGATCGAGGAGCTGGCGGCCGGGTACCGGGCGCGGCTCGAGGGCCGCCCGGCCGGGCTGCCGCCGGTCCCGGTGCAGTACGGGGACTTCGCGGTGTGGCAGCGCGACCGGCTGGCCGGCGGAGTGCTGGAGCGGCAGCTGGAGTACTGGGAGGGAGCCCTCGCCGGGGTGCCGGTGCTGGAGCTGCCGACCGACCGGCCGCGCCCGGCTGGCTGGTCGGGCCGGGGCGGCGCGGTCGAGGTGGATCTGGCGCCGGAGCTGGCGGCCGGGCTGGGCGAGCTGGCCCGCCGGTACGGGGTGAGCCGGTTCATGGTGCTGCTGGCGGTGACGCAGATCGTGCTGGCCCGCTGGTCGGGGCAGGAGGACGTGGCGGTGGGCACGCCGGTGGCCGGCCGCGGCCAGCTGGAGCTGGAGCGCCTCGTCGGGCTGCTGGTGAACACGGTGGTGCTGCGCGGCGACCTGTCCGGGGAGCCGACGTTCGAGGAGTTCCTGGGCCGGGTCCGGGAGTCGGTGCTCGGCGCGTTCGACCACCAGGAGGTGCCGTTCGAGCGGCTGGTGGAGCAGCTGCGGCCGGAGCGGGACCCGTCCCGGAATCCGCTGTTCCAGGTGATGTTCGACGTACAGGAGAGCGCCACCGGCGGGCCGCGGGTCGAGGGCCTGGACGTGGAGCACTTCCTGCTCCCCTGGGGCTCGGCCAAGTTCGACATGACGGCCACCTTCCTGCTCTATCCGGACCGGTTCGCGCTGAACGTGGAGTACGCGAGCGATCTGTTCGACGCGGCGACGGTCACCCGGTTCGCCGGGCACGTGGGCCGGCTGCTGGAATCGGCACTGGCCGACCCGGGGACCCCGGTGGGGCGGCTGGAGCTGCTGTCGGCCGCCGAGTACGCCGCACTCACCGCGCAGGAAGGGGAGTCCGGCGGGCCGGAACTCGTCTCCGGGGTGCCTCCCTTCGAGGTCTCCGGTGATCCGGAGGCGGTCGCGCTGGTCTGCGGTGACGAGTCCCTGCGGTACGGCGAACTGGACGCCCTGACCGGCGGCCTGGCGCGGGCGCTGACGGCCGCCGGGGTCGGCCCGGAGGTGCCGGTGGGCGTGTGCCTGCGGCGGGGGCTGCGCTCGGTGGCGGCGATGGCCGCGGTCTGGCGGGCGGGCGGCGTGTACGTGCCGCTGGACCCGCAACTGCCCGCGGACCGGCTCCGCTACATGGTGGAGCGGGCCGGGGTGCACTGTGTGGTGACCGACGCGGCGGCCGCCGGACCGGCGGGCGGGCTGGGGGTGCCCACGGTGTCCTTCGACGGGGTCCGGCCGGACCCGGACGGGCCACGGCACGTGCCCGGCCCCCGCGAACTCGCCTGCGTGATCTTCACCTCGGGTTCCACCGGCCGGCCCAAGGCCGTCGGGGTGGAACACCATGCGATGGCCGCCCACGCGGTGGCCGCCCGGGAGCGGTTCGGCATCACCGCCGCCGACCGGGTCATGAACCTGGCCTCGTTCTCCTTCGACGCCTCGCTGGAACAGATCCTGCCGGCGCTCGGCGCGGGCGCCACGGTGGTGATCCGGCCGGACGAGGTGTGGACGGTGGAGGAACTCGCCGCCCGGGTCCGGTCCGAGGGGGTCACCGTGATGGAGGCCACCCCCTCCTACTGGGAGGAGATCATCGCCCGGCTGGACGGGGTCGCGGGCGACCTGAAGAGCCTGCGGCTGGCCGTCACCGGCGGTGAGACCCTGCCGTCCGCCCCGCTGGCCCGCTGGTTCACCGAACTCCCCGACGTACCGTTCCAGAACACCTACGGGCCGACCGAGACCGTCATCTCGGCCACCTCCCACCTGGTGACGGGGCCGGTGGACGGCCGGGTTCCGATCGGCCGGGCCTGGGGTGCCCGCCGGACCTACGTGGTGGACGCGCACGACCGCCTCGTCCCGGTCGGGGTGCCCGGTGAACTCCTCGTCGGCGGGCCCGAGCTGGCCCGCGGCTATCTGGGGCAGCCGGAGCTGACCGCGGAACGGTTCATCCCGGACCCGTTCGGCGGCGCCCCGGGCGGCCGGCTCTACCGCACCGGGGACATCGTCCGCCGGCTTCCGTCGGGGGAACTCGACTTCCTCGGCCGCACCGACCACCAGGTCAAGATCCGCGGGTTCCGCATCGAACTCGGCGAGGTGGAATCGGTACTGGAACAGCACGAAGCGGTGCACGCGGCCGCGGTCCTGGTGCGCGAGCTGCGCGGGGACCGCGCCCTGGTCGGCTACGCGGCCGGCCGGCCCGGCCTGGACGCCGGAACACTGGCCGCGCACTGCCGGTCGCTGCTCCCCGGCTACATGGTGCCGGCCGCGTTCGTGGTGCTGGAGGAACTGCCGCGGACCGTCCAGGGCAAGCTGGACACGGCCGCGCTGCCCGACCCGGAACTGCCCGCGGCGGCCGAATCGGTGCCGCCGCGCACCCCCACCGAGGTGGTGACGGCCCAGATCTGGGCCGAGGTGCTGGGGCTGCCGGAGGTCGGTATCCGGGACGACTTCTTCGCCCTCGGCGGCCACTCGCTCCGCGCGGTGGCGGTCGCCTCCCGGCTGCGCGCCGCCTTCGACTGCGAGATGCAGGTCCGCGACCTGTTCGACCACCCGACGGTGGAACAGCTCGCCGTCGAGGTGGAACGCAAACTCATCGCCCTGATCGCCGACATGAGCGACGACGAGATCGACCTCTCCCTGACGGACGACTTCTGACCCACCCGGCGGCCCGCTCCGGCGGCCCACCCGGCCGGCATCGCGCAGGCGGCGGCTGCCCGGAGGGCCCCGGCCGGTACGGTCCGCCGGCGGCGCGCGGCAGCGCCGGGCACGACCGGCGGGCCGCCCGCGGCCACCGGACCCGGCCACGACCCGCGCAGGGCCGGGCGACCGGCCCACCGGCGGCCCGCGCAGCGGCCCCGGACCCGGGTGCGGCCCGGGTCCGGGTCCGGGCCGCACCGGCCCCCCGGCCCCCGGCCTCGCCGGCCGCGCGGCCGCCGACCGCTCCCGATGGCCTCACGGCCGCCGACCGCCCCCCGTCGGCAAGCCGGGCCCCCTCGGAGCGCGCTCCCAGACCTCACGACTTCCCTGATTGGACGGAACAGCCATGACCACCACCCAGGCCGAAACCTCCGCCGCCCACGGCGGTCTCTCCCCCGCCGCCCGCGCCCTCCTGGAGCGCCGCCTCCGCGGCAAGGCCACCGCCGCCCCGGCCGGGATCCCGCGCCTCGACCCGCGCCCGGAGCAGGCCCCGCTGTCGGCGGCCCAGCAGCGCCTCTACTTCCTCGACCAGCTCGACCCCGGCGGCGCCGAGTACCTGATGCCCGCGGCCTGGCGGTTCAGCGGCCCGCTGGACGCGGCCGCGCTGGACGCGGCGGTCCGCGACCTGGTCGCCCGCCACGAGCAGCTGCGGGTCGTGTTCCCCGCCCGGGACGGCGTGCCCGCCCAGCGGGTACTGCCCGCCGACGGCGCCGGCCTGGACCTGACGGTGCTGCCCGCCGCCGTGCGGGAGGCCGGCGCGCAGGCGATAGCGGAGGCCGTACGGGAGGTGGCGGTACGGTCGTTCGACCTGGCCGCCGAGCCCGCCTTCCGGGCCACCCTGCTGCGGATCGCCGAGGACGACCACGTGCTCGTCCTCGCCATGCACCACATCGTGTCGGACGGCTGGTCCCTGGACATCCTGATGGGCGACCTGCGCGAGCTGTACCGGGCCCGGACCGAGGGCGGCACCCCGCAACTGGCCCCGCAGCCCATCGACTACACCGACTACGCGGTCTGGCAGCGCGGCACCGACGAGAGCACCGACCTCGACTACTGGCGCACCACCCTCGCCGGTCTGACCCCGCTCGACCTGCCCACCGACCACCCGCGGCCCGCCACCCGCTCCTATTCCGGCGCGATGCACAGCGTGGAGCTTCCCGCCGCGCTGACGGCGGCCCTGGCCGAGGCCGGCCAACGGGCCGACACCACCCCCTACATGACGGTGATGTCGGCGTTCCAGGCCGCCCTCGCCTTCCACAGCGGCCAGGACGACATCGCGATCGGCACCGTGGTCGCCAACCGCGACCGGCCGGAGACCGAGCAGCTGGTCGGCTTCTTCGTGAACACCCTGGTCGTCCGCACCGACCTGGCGGGCGACCCGACCTCCGCCGAGCTGCTCGCCCGCACCCGGGAGAGCGTGCTGGGCGCGCTCTCCCACCAGGGCCTGCCGTTCGAGCGGGTGGTGGACGAGCTCAGCCCGGAGCGGGACCTGTCCCGCAATCCGCTCTTCCAGGTGCTGTACACCCACACCTCCGGGCAGGCCGGTGCGTACGTCCTCGGCGGCGCGACCGGCACCGCCTTCCCCGTCGACCTGATCACCGCCAAGTTCGACCTGACCCTGGACGTGTACGAGGCGGACGGCCGGCAGACCCTGCGGTTCGTCTACCGCCCCGACCTGTTCACCGAGGAGTCGGTGGCCCGGCTGGCCGCCCACACCGTGGCCGTGCTACGGGCCTTCACCCAGGTGCCGGGCGTCCCGCTGAGCGAGATGGGGCTGCTCACCGACGAGGAGATCGCCGAGCTGCTGGGCCCCGACGGCCCCGCCCGCCGCAGCCTGGAGACGCAGGCGCAGGCACGGACGCAGGCACAGGCGCAGGCGCCCGAGCCGGCGCCCCGGCTCGCCCTGGACCGGCTGGACGAGCAGATCCGCCGGGCGCCCGGCGCGGTCGCCGTCTCCGGCGGCGGGCGCAGCCTGACGTACGGCGAACTCGACGCCGCCTCCCGGGCGCTGGCCCGGCGGCTGCGGGCAGCCGGGATCGGGCCGGAGTCCCTGGTCGGGGTCTGCCTGGGCCGTTCGGTGGACCTGGCCGTGGCCCTGCTGGGGGTGTGGCGGGCCGGCGCGGCCTACCTGCCGCTGGACCCGGCGCACCCGCGGGCGCGGCGGGAGTTCACGGTGACCGACGCCGGGGTGGAGTGGGTGGTCGCCGACGCCACGGGGCAGGAGGCGGTGGCCGGGCTGCCGGTGGGCCTGATCCCGCTCGACGACACCGCGTACGCCGCAGACCAGGAAGCCGGTGCCGATACGGACGCGGACCTTGCCGCGGTGCGCCCCGGGCCCGGGACCCTCGCCTACGTCATCTACACCTCCGGCTCCACCGGGCAGCCCAAGGGGGTCGAGATCACCCACGCCAACGCGGCCTGGCTGTTCGACGCCGCCGACCGGCACTTCGACTTCGGCCCCGACGACGTGTGGACCCTCGTCCACTCCCCCGCCTTCGACTTCTCCGTCTGGGAGCTGTGGGGTCCGCTGACCTCCGGCGGCCGCGTGGTGGTCCTCACCGAGGACGAGGTCCGCGACCCCGCCGCGGTGCACGCCGTGCTCCGCACCGAGCGGGTCACCGTCCTCAACCAGACCCCGGCCGCGTTCAAGGGGCTCCGGGCCCATCTGGCCCAGCAGGGCGCCGGCTTCGCCGACCTGGCGCTGCGCACCGTGATCTTCGGCGGTGACGCCTTCGACACCCGGGACTACCGCGACTGGTTCGCCGTACCGGAAGACCGCCGGCCGGCCCTGGTCAACATGTACGGCATCACCGAGACCACCGTGCACGTCACCTACCGGCTGATCACCGAGGAGGACCCCGGCTCCCCGGTGTACTCGCCGATCGGCCGCCCGCTGGCCGGCCAGCACGGCTACGTCCTGGACCGGGCCGGACGGCTGGTGCCGCGCGGCACGGTGGGCGAGCTGTACGTGGCCGGCGGCGGGGTGGCCCGCGGCTACCGCAACCGGCCCGAGCTGACCGCCGAGCGGTTCCCGCTGGACCCGTTCGGCCCGCAGGGCTCCCGCATGTACCGCACCGGCGACCTGGTGCGGGTGCTGCCCGACGGGCAGCTGGCCTACTGCGGCCGCGCCGACCACCAGGTGAAGATCCGCGGGTTCCGGATCGAGCCGGGCGAGATCGAGACGGCGCTGCGCGGTCTGCCCGGGGTCCGGGACGCGGCCGTGGTGGCCCGCCCGGACGGGCACGGCGGCGCCCGGCTGGTCGCCCACGTGGTGCTGACCGAGGGCCGCCCGCTGGACGCGGCGGACCTCCGCGACCGGCTGCGGCTCACCCTGCCCGAGTACATGGTCCCGGCCCTGTTCGTCCGCCACCCGAAGCTGCCCATCACCGCCAACGGCAAGGTGGACCGCAAGGCGCTGGTCGCGGTCGCCGCCGAGGGAACGGCGGCGCCCGCCGGGTACGTCGCCCCGGCCGGGCCGGCCGAGGAGACCCTGGCCCGGATCTGGGCCGAGGTGCTGGGGGCCGAACAGGTCGGCAGCACGGCGAACTTCTTCGACCTGGGCGGCGACTCCATCCTCGCCCTCCAGGTGATCGGGCGGGCCCGCTCGGCCGGTCTCGCGCTGAGCGTGCCGGACCTGTTCCGGGCCCGCACCCTGGGCGACCTGGCCCGGGCCGCAACCGTGGCGGAAGACGACGGCCCGGCGCCGGTGGAGCCCTTCTCCCAGCTCGACCCGGCCGACGCGGCCCGGCTGCCCGAGGGCCTGGAGGACGCGTACCCGCTGACCATGCTCCAGGCCGGCATGCTGCACGAGATGCTCGCCGACGAGCGGCGCGGCGCCTACCACAACGTCACCGACCTGAAGATCTCCGTGCCGGAGGGCTTCGACCTCGCCGCGTTCCAGGCGGCGGTGGACACCGTCGTACGCGACCACGGCATCCTGCGCACCTCCGTGGACCTGGGGTCGTTCTCCGAGCCCCTCCAGCTGGTGCACCGCACCGCACACGTCCCGGTCGGGTACACCGACCTGCGGGGCCTGCCGCAGGACGAACAGCGGGCGGTGCTGCGCGAGTTCGTGCAGGAGGAGTTCGGCCGGCGGTTCGACCTCGGCGCGGCCCCGCTGATCCGCATCCACCTGCACCGGATCACCGACACCGGGCTGCGGCTCACCCTCACCGACTGCCACATCGTCCTCGACGGCTGGAGCCTGACCTCGCTCATCGCCGACCTTCTCGACCTGCACCGGAAGTCGGTGGCGCACGGCCGCGCTCCGGAGCTGCCGGCCGCGCCCCGGTTCGCCGAGTACGTCGCCCTGGAACGGGCGGCGCTCCAGGACGAGGAGGCCCTCGCCCACTGGCGGTCTGCGCTCGCCGAACTCCGTCCGGTCCGGTTCCCGCGGCACGGTGAGCCGCCCGCCGAGGACGGGCAGCCGGTGTACGAGATCAAGCGGTCCTACGCGCGGCTCGCCGAGCCCATCGGCCGGCTGGCCCGGCAGGCCGGGGTGCCGCGGCGCACGGTCCTGCTGACCGCCTTCCACCACACCATGAGCCTGTTCGCGGAGCGGGGAGACAACGGCGGGGACGGTGGCGCGGCCGGGCACTCGATCGGCCTGGCCACCAACGGGCGGCCGGAGCTGCCGGGCGGCGACCGGATGCGCGGGCTGTTCCTCAACACGGTGCCGTTCGGGGTGCGGCGGCCCGAGGGCAGCTGGCTGGAGTACGTGCAGGCGGTGTTCGCCGCCGAGCAGGAGATGCTGCCGCACCGCCGGGTGCCGCTGGTCCGGCTGCAGCAGCTGCGGCCCGGCGAGCCGGGCCTGGTCGAGGCCATCTTCAACTTCGTCAACTTCCACCGGCTGGCCGGGGACAGCTGGGACGAGTCGCTGGAGATCGCCCGGACCATGTTCCCGCTGCTGGTGAACGCGAGCGTGGACGGCTTCCAGCTGGACGCCGACCCGGAGTACCTGGCCCCGGCCACCGCCGACCAGCTGGCGGACCTGCTGTGCCAGGTGCTGGAGGCGATGACCGGCGACCCGGAGGCCCCGGTGGTGCGGCCCGTGCTGGCCGGCGCGGCCCGGGAGCAGGCCCTGCGGGACTGGGCGCGCGGCGCGGAGCGGGAGAACACCCCGCTGGCGTTCCACGAGTTGGTCGCCGGGCACGCCGGACGGACCCCGGACGCGGTGGCCGTGGCGTACGACGGCGGGGAGCTGACCTACGCCGAACTGGACGAGGCGGCCGAGCGGTTGGCGTGGCGGCTGCGCGGGCTGGGCGTCGGACCGGAGGTGGTGGTCGGCATCTGCGTGGACCGCGGCCCGGACTGGGTGCGGTCGGTGCTCGGGGTGCTGAAGGCGGGCGGCGCGTTCCTGCCGCTGGATCCGCAGCACCCGGCGGACCGGCTGGAGTTCACCGCCCGGGACAGCGGGATGCGGGTGCTGCTCACCCAGTCCCCGCTGGCCGGCCGGGTGCCGTTCGACGGCGAGGTGCTGCTGCTGGACGACCCGGAGGTCTGGGCTGCCGGTGGGTACGGGGGCCCGGCCCGGGAGGGCGGCGCGCGTACGGACCCGGACGGCACCGCGTACCTGATCTACACCTCCGGCTCCACCGGCATCCCCAAGGGCACGGCGATCGCCCACCGCGGCCTGACCAACATGCTGGAGGCCCAGCGGGACGTGTTCGGCCCGACGCCCGCCGACCGGGTCCTGCAGTTCGCCTCGCTCAGCTTCGACGCGTCCATCCTGGAGCTGACCTGGTCGCTGGCGAACGGCGGACGGCTGTGCACCCCGCCCAAGGACGCCCTGCGGCCCGGCCCCGACCTGGCGGACACGCTGCTGGAGTACGGGATCACCGGCACGATGCTGCCGCCGAGCGCGCTGGCCGTGCTCGGGGAGGACCGCTTCCCGGACCTGGCGGTGCTCCAGGTGGCGGGCGAGGCCTGCCCGGCCGAACTGGCCCGAACCTGGTCGCGGGGCCGCCGCTTCCTCAACATCTACGGGCTCACCGAGGCCACCGTCTGGTCGGTGTGCGCCGACCTGACCCCGGACACCCGGCGGGTCCCGGTCGGCCGCCCGGTCCGCAACACGCAGATGTACGTGCTGGACGAGGACATGCGTCCGGTCCCGGTCGGCGTCCCGGGCGAGATCTACCTCGGCGGCCTGTGCGTCGGCCCCGGCTACCTGAACCGCCCCGAGCTGACCGCCGCCACCTTCGTGCCCGACCCGTACGGCGCCCCGGGCGACCGGCTGTGCCGGACCGGCGACATCGGTGCCCAGCGGCCCGACGGCACGGTGGAGTGGCTGGGCCGCCGGGACAGCCAGATCAAACTGCGCGGCTACCGGATCGAGCTGGGCGAGATCGAGCACCGGCTCCGCGAGGTGCCCGAGGTGCGTCAGGCGGTGGTGCTGCTCCGGCGGGACCTGCCGGGCGAGCCTGCCCTGGTCGCGTACGTGGTGCCGCGCGAGGGGGCGGAGACCGGCGCGGAGCAGCTCCGGCGGGCCCTGCGGGCCGAGATGCCGGGATACATGGTGCCGGGCCGGTACGTCTTCCTCGACGCGATGCCGGTCACCAGCAGCGGCAAGATCGACAAGCGGGCGCTGCCGCTGCCGGCGACCGGCCGGGAGGACGGCGGAGCGGAGTACGTGGCGCCCCGCACGCCGGCCGAGAAGGAACTCGCCGAGGTGTGGTGCACCGTGCTCGGCATCAACGAGGTCGGCGTCCACGACGACTTCTTCCACCTGGGCGGGAGTTCGCTGTCCACGGTCCGGGTGGCCGCGCAGGCGAGCTCGCGGGGCCTTCCCGTCACGGTGCGGGACCTGATCGAACGGCCGACGATCGCCCGGCTGGCGGAGCGGGCCGAGGCCGCCGCGGCCGGCGTGGCGGCGGCCGAGGTCAGGTCCGAGGTCCGGCTGCGCGAGGGCGAGGGCTCCCCGCTGTGGTGCGTGCACCCCACGGGCGGCAGCGCCGCCTGGTACGTGCCGCTCGCCCGGACCCTGCCGCCGGGGCGGCCGGTGCACGCCTTCCAGGCCCGCGGCCTGCTCGGCGGGGTGGACCCGACCACGGTGGCCGGGATCGCCGCCAACTACACCGCGGAGATCACCGCGCACGGCGGGCAGGGCCCGCACGACCTGCTGGGCTGGTCCATGGGCGCCAACATCGCCCTGGAGATGGCCACCCAGCTGTACGAGGCCGGGCACGGCGTGGAACCGCTGGTGCTGATCGAGCCCTACCTGCCCAACCCGGCCACCCGCGAACGGCTGGCCGGAGTCGGCCGGGACATGGAGACCGGACTGCGGATGCGCGACCGGGTGCGGTCGCTGGCACCGTCGCGGGAACGGGACACGGCGGTGGCCGAACTCACCGCCCTGCTGCTGGGCGCCGGCATGAGCCCCAGCGAGGCCGCCCTGGTGGAGAACGCACCGATCGAGGTGTGGCACTCGCTGCTGGTGGCGCTGGCCGGCTACGAACTCCGGCCCTACCCGGGCCACATCCACCTGGTGGTGGGCTCCCTGGCGGCCGGGCTGCCGGACGGCGAGCCGATGCCGGGCCTGGACGTGGACTACCCCACCTACGTCGAACGCTGGCGCGAGCTGGCCCTGGGCGGACTCACCGTCCACGTCACCGAAGGAGACCACATGTCGATGATGTCGGAGCGGCTGATGCCGAGCACGGCGGCGCTGCTCGCCACGATCGAGGCGGGGGTACGTCGATGACGATCACGACCCCGAACACCCCCCTGGTCTGCCCGGTGACGGGCGCCACCGCGGACGCCCCGCCGATGCGGCCGGGCGGCCCCGCACCGCTCGTCACGGCCGCCGCTCGGACCGCGCCGTTCACCGAGCGGTACCTCCTCGACCCGGCGGTCAACGCCGACCCGTACCGGTACCTCAACTCGCTCCGCGACCACGATCCGGTGTACTGGAGCGCCATGCACCGGGCCTGGCTGATCACCGGCCACGGCCAGCTGATGCACTGCCTGCGGGACCCGGCGGTCTCCGCCGAGCGGGTCGGCCCGCTGATGGACGCCGTGCCGGAGGGCGCCCGCGAGGACGCCGAGCGGGCCTTCGCGATCCTGTCGCGCTGGATGGTGTTCAACGACGCGCCGCAGCACCGCCGGCTCCGCCAGGTGTTCCAGGAGCAGTTCGCGGCCCGCACCATCGGCCGCTACCGGGCCTTCGTGGAACGCGCCACCCGGGCCATGCTGGCCCGGCGCGCGGTGCCCGGCAGCATCGGCGACCTGGTCGCCGACATCGCCCGGCCGCTGCCCGCCCTGGTCTTCGCCCGCTGGCTGGGCGTCCCCCAGGCCCACGGCCCGTCCTTCTGGTACTGGAACGCCCGGGTGGGCGACCTGGTGCTGGGTGCCGCCCAGGAGGAGCGCGAGTACCGCACGTCCCTGCAGTCCCTGGTGAACCTGGACGACTACCTGGCCGATCTGGTGCGGCAGCGCCGCGCCGACCCGAAGGACGACCTGATCAGCAACGTGCTGGCGGGCGGCCGGATCGGGACCTCGGTCAGCGAGGAGGAGTTCGTCGGGATGCTGACCCAGATGGCCTTCGCCGGCGGCGAGACCACCAGCAACCTGATCGTCAACTGCCTGCTGGCGCTGCTGCAGCACCCGGAACAGCTGGCCGCCGTACGCGAGGACCCGAAGCTGGTGCCGATGGCCGTGGAGGAGGCGATGCGGTTCGACGGGCCCTCCAAGATGTCCATCCGCACCGCCGGGGAGGACCTCGACCTCGACGGGCGCACGGTCCGCTCCGGGGACCGGATGTTCCTGGTCACCGCCGCCGCCAACCGGGACCCGGACCGGTTCCCCGACCCGGACGTGTTCGACGTCCGCCGCGGCAGCGCCTCCCACCTCGGGTTCGGTTTCGGCGCGCACTTCTGCATCGGTGCGGCGCTGGCCCGGCTGGTGGCCGGCGCGGTGGTCGACGTACTGGTCCGCGAGTACCCGGGACTGGAACTGGTCGAACAGGCCCACACCTGGCAGCTGTCCCTGCTCAACCGGGCGCTGACGGCGCTGCCCGTCCGCTACTGACTGCCACCGACCGAAGGAAGATCCGACCATGGCAAGCACCCTGGCGAGCGCGGGCACCCGCCTGTGGACGCCCGCCCGGCAGCCGTCGTTCCGGCTGCTGTGGCTGGGCCAGTCCCTGTCCCTGCTCGGCGACGGCTTCAGCTACATCGCGTTCTCGTGGATCACCCTGGGCCTGACCGGGTCCACCCTGGCCCTCGGATGGGTCCTGGCCTGCCAGGCCGTCCCGCGGGCCCTGCTGACCCTGGTCGGCGGATCCCTCAGCGACAAGTGGTCCAGCCGCACCCTGATGAAGTTCTCCAGCTGGGCCCGGGCCGCCCTGATGGCGGCGGTGGGCGTGGCCGGCATGGCCGGGGCGCTCAACGTCTGGCTGCTGTGCTGCGCGGCCGCCGCCTTCGGCGCGGTCGACGCGTTCTTCCAGCCGGCCCGGGCCTCGATCCTGCCGTCGGTGGTGGAGAAGGAGCTGCTGCCGCCCGCGAACGCCCTGCTCGGGGTCGGCACGAAGGTGTCGGCGGTGCTCGGCCCGGCCGTCGGCGGCATGGTGGTGGCGCTCTCCGACGCCCACATCGCCTTCCTGGTGGATGCACTGTGCTTCGCGCTGTGCGGGCTGTGCGTGGCCCGGATACGGACCCGGCCGGCGGCGGACCCGGCCACCGCCCCGGACGCCGCCCCGGCTCCGAAGGCCGGCAAGGCGGCCGGGGATTCGCTCGGCGCCCGTATCAGGGCCGGGCTGCGCTACGCCTGGGAGGATCCGCGGATCCGGACCATCCTGGCCATCGACATGGCGGTGACGTTCTGTCAGGCGGGGCCGTTCACGGTCGGCTTCGCCACCCTGGCCAAGGTCGACCTCCAGGGCGGCTCGACCACCCTGGGCCTGCTCAACGGCGCGCTGGCGGGCGGTGCCATGCTGGGTACCCTGGCCGGCGGCGCCCTCGCCGCCCGGCCGAGGGTGGGCCTGCTGATCGCCGCGCTGGCCGGCTGGCTGGCCGTCGGGTCGGGGATCCTCGGCCTCGTCGACAACACCGCGGCGGCCATCGGCACGGTGCTGGTGATGGGCTTCGGGATGGGCTTCCAGGGGGTGTTCGGCCTCAGCTGGATCCAGCGGAACATCGACGGCTCGGTGCTGAGCCGGGTGATCTCGGTGGACATGGTCCTCGGCTATGCGGTCGCCCCGCTCTCCCTGGTCCTGTGCGGCGCTCTGGCCCAGTCGGGCACCGGCCCGATGTTCGCCCTGTCGGCGGTGGTCCTGGCGGTGACGGCGGCGGGCGTCCTGACCTCCCGGCACGTTCGCGAGATGCGCTGACCTCCGCGTCCTCCGGCCGGCCCGGTCCCCCCGCCACGGGGGCGACCGGGCCGCCGCCGTTTCCCCCGGGGTGTCCTGCCGTACGGTCAGGCCAGCACGGCGGCCGCGAACTCGCACAGCGCGGACCGCGTCGGGTGGCCCGTCTTGGTGCCGAGCGCGGCGATGTGCTTCTCCACCGTGCGGGGGGAGATGTAGAGGCGGTCGGCGATCTCCTTGTTGCCGAGCCGCTCGGGGAGCAGCTGGAACACCTCGTACTCGCGGACCGTGACCCCCAGGGTGCGCAGCGCCTCCGGGATGCTGCTGGAGCCGCTGCGGCGCTGGTGGACGGGGGCGCCCAGGCGGCGCAGGGCGGCCCGGCAGGCGTTGGCGACGCTGGCCACGGAGTTCTGGTGGAAGTGGTGTTCGGCGCGGCGCAGCCAGGCGACCGGCTCGCCCCAGCCGTCCTGGTGGGCGGTCTCGGCGATGAGCCGCAGCCCCAGGTGGAGGGCGGTGGGGTAGGACTCGGCGATCCGCAGGGCGTCGTCGACGGCGGTGGCGGCCTGGGCGGGGCGGCCCTCGCGGCCGAGCAGGACGGCGCCGGCGAGCAGGACGAACTGCCGGTTCCACCGCATGCGGCCGGGGGAGGTCGCGGCGATCTCCTCGTACGGGCTGCGGCCGACCTCCCCGGACAGGACGTCGAGGAGCAGGCCGATGCCGTACCGGCCGCTGAGGTAGTAGGTGCTGGGGTTGGCGTCCTCGAGGTCGCGGACCGCATGGAGCTCGCGGACCGCGCCGGGTCTGTCCTCTTCCATGAGTGCGCAGAACGCCCGGGCGAGCCCGAGCGTCAGCGGTTCTTCCTGGGAGCCGGCGCCGTCCCAGTCGGCGAATGCGGACAGGGCCCGGTCCATGGCCGGCCGGTCGCCCTGGTGGGCGGCGAGGACCGCCTGGGACATCAGGACGTAGCGGGTGGCGGGGGCCAGCCGGAGGCGCTGGACGACGCTGAGGCATTCCTCGGCGGCGCGGGCGGCGGCGGTGAACTCGCCGCGCAGGACGGTGTCCAGGATGAGGATGCCGTCGATGGTGTAGACGACGGTGGCGGAGCCGAGCCGGAGGGCCTCGCCGCGGGCCGAGAGCAGCGGGCCGGTGTTGCCCTCGGTGAGCCAGTTGTTGCCGCCGATCCGGGTGAGCGCGTACATCCGCTGGACCGGGAGGCGGTGCTGTTCGGCGGTGTAGAGGGCGGATTCGAGGAGGGCGGTGGCCTCGTCGAAGTCGCGTTCCCGGGCGAGGGTGGCGAGGAGTTCCCAGGCCTGGCAGACGACCGTGGACAGGCCGTGCCGTTCGGCGGCCTGGAGGGCGGAGCGGGCGAGTTTCTCGGCGAGCTGGGTGCGGTCCGGGCCGGGGGTGTCCAGGGCCAGGTAGGCGGCGGTGACGTCGATGGGCGCGGTGCTGCGCTCGTCGGGTTCGGCCTTCAGGAGGGCTCTGGCCTGCGCGATCTGCCGGTTGCCGTCCTCCCAGCGGCCGGCCGTGTGGGCGACCTTGGCGAGCCGGGTGTGCAGGGCGGCCAGGCGTACGGCGGTCAGGCTGCCGAGGACGTGCAGGTTCTCGGCGAAGCCGAAGGCCTCGGAGAACTGGCCGGCTTCGGCGAGGGCGGGCAGCAGGGCTTCGAGGACCTCGGCCCGGCGGGTGGCGTCCCGGCTGTCGGCCAGCAGCCGTTCGGCGCGGCTGAGCAGGGTGATCGCCGAGCCGATGGCGCCGGCCCGCAGGGCCCGCAGGCCCGCTTCGGCGAACAGCCGGCCGGCCTCGTCGTGGTCCCCGGCCTGCGAGCGGAGTTCGGCGGTCAGCGGGCACCAGTCGCCGGGCAGTTCCGGGTGGAGGTCCTGGACGGCGTCCGCGGCCTGCCCGGCCATTGCGGCCCGGTTGCCGGGAGTGAGCTGGGTGAGCAGCGCCTCGGCGGTGAGGGAGTGGCGGAACGCGTACCAGTCGGGGGACGGTTCGTCGGGCACGACGAGCTGGGCCGCGACCCCGGCGTGCAGGTGGCTGAGCAGTCCGCGGTCGTCGATGCCGGTCATCCGCTGGAGCACGGTCAGCGGGAAGCGCCGGCCGATCACGGCGGCCGCGGAGAGCAGGGTCAGGCCCTGCGGGCCGAGCCGGTCGATGCGCCGCAGGATTCCGCGGGCCAGGGCGGTGGAGACGTCGCTGCGCAGGTCCCCGACCACCCGCCAGCCCTCGTCGCCCTGGACCAGGGCGCCTCCGCTGATCATGCTCTGGAGGAGTTCCTCGACGAGGAAGGGGCTGCCGGCGCTGTCGTCCCAGAGCCGGGCGAGGGCCGCGGGCGGCACCCCGTCGGGCTCGGTGCCGAGCTGCGCGGCGATCACGGCGCCCACCTCGGGGCGGGTGAGCGGGGCGAGTTCGAGTACGGTGCCCACTCCGCGGCGCCGGGCCGAGTCGGCCATGTCGAGCGCGTCGCAGGGTTCGGTACGGATGGTGGCCAGCAGCACCACCGGGGTGTACTCCAGGTTGTCGACCAGGTATTCGACCACCGCGAGGGTCTCGGGGTCGGCGTCGTGCAGGTCCTCCAGCAAAAGCAGCTGGCCGCCCGGTGCGGCGGTGGCGATGAGCAGGCGCAGCACCGCCTCACCCAGGATGATCATGGAGCTGCTGTCCTGGGCGTCGCTGCTCCAGTCCGGTATGAGCCGGCCGAGGGCCGGCCGGTAGGGGCCGAGCGGCAGGTCGTCGAGGGGTGCGCCGCTGCGGAACAGCGACATCAGCGCCTCGGTGAGTGGCCGGAAAGGGACGGTCGGTCCGGTGGTGCTGCTCCGGCCGCGGAGCACGCGCATCCCGGAGTCGAAGGCCAGACCCACGGCCTCGGCGGCGAGGCGGGACTTTCCGATTCCCGCCTCGCCGACCAGGAAGACCACCCCGCCGCGCCCCTCACGCGCGTCGGCCAACGCCAGCTTGATCTCCGCCAGTTGGGAGTCACGACCCACGAGGTACCGCGCACGGGAACGCATGAGCGTGATGCTAGTTCATACGAACTGTTCGAGGTCCACTCAAAGTTGGCCTTTCCTCCGAGGTCCGGAATGACCTACTCGGCGGGCGCTCAGGCGCCGGCCTTGATGAAGGAGACGCTGGTGTCGAGCTGGCCCAGGGTGATGACGATCCCGCTGGTCAGCACCATGCCGGACAGGACGCGGGCGCGGGCGCAGACCTTGTTGCGGCCGGAGAGGGTGAGCGGGCCGGCCGGGTCCTCGGAGGCGGCGGGGGCGGCGGTGGCGTCGGAGCGGGTGGCGGCGAGGGACTGGACGGCGGCGAGGTTCTTCTGCATGGCGGTGGCTGCCTTTCGGGGAGTCGGTGAGCGGAGCGCGAGCGGGAGCTGCGGGCGGTTCGGTGAGCGATGCTGCGGGCCGCAGCGGTTCGGCGAGTGGTTCAGCGAGCGGTGTGTTCGAGGAGCAGGACGGACGGGACGGCCTCCGGGAAGCCCAGCCGGAGCAGGGCGTATCCGATGCCGGACAGTCCGGCGAGCAGTCCGGGGGACGGGACCTGGTCGGGGGTGCCACACCGGTGGCCGTACTCGGCGAGCCGGCCCAGCAGTTCCCCGGTGCGGTGGGTGAGTGCGCCGCGGGCCCCGTCGTGGCCCTGGGCGGCGAGTACGGAGAGGAGTTCGAGGGTGCCGAGGGTGCCGTGCTGGAGAGCCAGGTCGGCGGAGGCCGGGGCCTCGGCGAGCAGTCCGGCGCAGCGGTCGAGCGCGGCCCCGGCGGCCGGGTGGTGCCCGGTGGTCGGCAGGGTGTCGGCGGCGGCCAGCGCGGTGCCGGCGAGTCCGGCGTACCAGTCGAGGTGCCCGGGGTGGAGGAGTGCGGTGTCCAGCGCCGACCGCAGGAGGGCGGCACCGGTCTCGGCGTGCCGCCGGGCGTCCGGCCGGGCGGCGGCGTAGCGGAGCAGGGCCCAGCCCACGCCGGCGTCGCCGTGGGCGAAGCCGGGCGCCGGGGTGGTGCCGCCCAGCCGGGCGAGCAGCCGGTCGGCGAGGCGGTCGGCCAGGGCGGCCGCGCCCTCCGCGCCGGGGGTGCCGGACACGGCGACCGTGACGGCCAGCGCGCCGGCGAGTCCGTCGGCCAGGTCGCAGGGGCCGTCCGGATCGGCGTCGGCGGCCAGTTCGAGGGCGGCCAGCGCGGCCGGCAGGCAGGCACCGATACCGTCCGAGGCGCCGTCCGAGGCGCCGTCCGAGGCGCTGACCGGGGCGCCGTCCGGGCCGCCGCCGGTCTCGCCGAACAGGGCGGACAGCCGGGCCACCGCGTAGACGATGCCGCTCAGGCCGTGCAGGGCGCCCGGTCCGGCCGCCGCGCTGAGCTCGGGGTCCGCGGCCAGCACCGACAGCAGCTCCGGCAGCGGGCGTACGGCCTGCCGGGCCAGCGAGGTGTAGCGCTCGGCGCCGGACAGGGCGCCGATCTGGGCGAGGAACAGCGCGACCCCGCAGTAGCCCTGCGCGAGCCCGCCGCCCATGGGCAGGACCGCCCAGTGGTCGCCGGCGACCTGCTCCAGGCCGAGCCAGTTGACCCGGCCGCCGCCGGGCACCGCGCGGGCGGCGAGTTCGTCGGCGATCCCGCAGGCGGCGGTCAGCAGCCGGGACGGCTCGGGCACCACGGCGGGTGCGGGCTGCCCGGCCAGTACGGAACGGGGCCGTGCGGCTCCGGAGTTGGCGCTGCTGACGGCCAGCGTCGCGGAGATGATCCACTCCTGGTCGTAGCGGTCCACCTCGCTCATCGCGGCGATCTTCGTGCGTACGGCGTCCAGTCCGGCGGCGGGCAGCACCCCGTCGAGGCGGCCGTCCCGGGCGGTCAGCACCGCGGTGCCGGCGGGGTGGTGGAAGAAGAGCGGCACGTCCCCGCACCACAGGTCGGCGATCTCGTCCTCGACCAGCCGCTGCCGGGCCGCGTCGTGCACGGACTCCGACCACAGGAGGGCGAACACGGACTCGCGGGCCAGGGCGTCGCCCAGCACGTCGGGGTGCGTGGACTCGTCGAGCAGGGCGGTGTAGAGGCGGGTCGAGCGGGCGATCAGCCGACCCGGGCTGTCGGCCCAGCGGGCCAGCAGCCCCTCCGCGCCGTCGGCCAACTCGGCCCCCTCGGCCCCCTCGGCCCCCTCGGCCCCCTCGGCCGCCTCGGCCCCGAGGAGTTCCGCGCGGTGCGCGGTGATCGCCTCGTACCCGGCCCGGAAGCCTTCCAGCAGGGCGGCCCGGTGATCGGTGTGCCCGGTGGTCCGGCCCTGCGGCTCCGGCCGGTTCTGCCCGGCCTGACAGGCCACGGCGGCCCGGCGCACCCGCATCTCGTCCGTTCCGGCCGCCTCCCAGCACACTGCGTCGCTGGGGTAGGCGCCGCCCTCGCCGCCGCCGAGCGAGGAGATGTCCAGGCCGCCGTTCTCCCCGATCAGCAGGCTCGGCAGCAGGCAGGTGCGGTGCACGGAGGCCTGGAGGGCGTCCGCGGCCGGGTCCGGTCCGGCGGTCATGGCCGCCGGCAGCCCGGTGTGCAGCAGGGTCTCGGCGTCCACCAGGACCGGCTGGTCCCCGCAGGCGATGACGTTCTCGTAGTGCATGTCCACGCCGTCGATGGCGTACAGCAGGGCGAGCAGCGCACCCTGGCGGCGGTAGAACCGGTCGAGTTCGGTGACCGACCCGCAGCCGCGGTGCTCGATGAACTCCAGCCATCCGTGGCCGGTTCCGCGGACCGACCGCGGGGTGCGCAGCCCCAGGCCGGGCACCTTTCCGTTGAGCCAGCCCACCGCCCGGTCCAGCAGCTCGTGCTGGCCCAGCGGGCGGGGCTTGTAGACCACGGTGGCGCCGTCGGCGAAGTGCAGCAGCGCGACCCCCCGGTTGCCCTGGTGGGCGTCGCCGCGGCCGATGTCCATGCGTACCAGTTCGCCCGGGTCGGTGCCCTCGAACAGCTCCTTGACGATCTCGGGGCGGTCGGCGGTGAACCGCTCCAGCAGTTCCGCGGTGGCCTCGGCCGCGAACCCGCAGGCCTGGCCCAGCATCCGGGCCAGCACCGGGTAGCGGGTGAACAGCCCGGCCAGCCCCTGCGGAGTGCTCAGGCGGGCGATGAACGCGGCGAACCTGTCCTGCGGGGTCCGGCCGGGCAGCTCTCCCCCGGCGCGGGCCAGGTTCAGCTCCTTCACCAGGGTGCGGGCCGCCTGCCGGGTGAGCCGCTCGCCGAGCCGCTCCTCGAATCCGGCGCGGACGGCGGCCAGTTCGGCCTGCCCGCAGTCGGTGCCCGCCTCGGTACGGGCGGCGACCTCGGCCCAGGCGAGGTCGATCAGGGGCCGCAGCACGGGCAGGAACAGCGCGGCACCATCGGCGTCGGCACCCTCGGCACCGGCACCCTCGGTGTGGGCGGCCTCGGTGTCGGCGGCCTCTGCACCGGCAGACTCGGCCCCGGCGGCCGCCCGGTCCTCAGCTGCCCGCCCCGGCCCGGAAACCTCCGCGGCCCGTGCCACCCGGCCGGCCTGCGCGACCGCCCGCTCGATGTACGCCGCCCAGTGCGGCACCGCGGCCCGCCCGGCGAGCCGGGCCGGCGCCTCCTCCGCAAGGGCGTGCGCCACGTCCGCCCCGACCCCCAGGCTCGCGAGGCGGGCGGCGAAGCCGTCCCGGTCCCCGCAGGACCACGGCGCGGGCCGGCTGCCGGGGGCGGCATCCGCCGCGGACACCGGGGCGTCCGGGGCGGCGAGCCTCTCCCGCAGGTTCAGGCCCCGGGCCCACCACCCGTAGGTGAGGGCGCCGACCCGGGTCTCTCGGTCAGTGGCGGTATCAGTCACGGGAGAAAAACTCGCAGCTCCCGCCGTCCCCCACATGGGGGGAACTCCCCCATATTCTGCGGGCCCTCCCCCACCTCCCCGCCGGGACGTACGGACCTAGGGGCGCGGCACCCCCCGGGTACGCCCCGCACCCGCCCGGCCTGGGGCGCTTCCGCGCCGCCCGGCCGGACCGCCGTCCGCGCCGTGAGCTCTGCGGACGGGTCCGCACGGGATCTGCGGGGCGTGCTCACGGACCTTTCACAAATGTGGGGGCCGGGGCCCGATGCCGGGGCCCGGCCGCCGCCGCCAGTCTGCTCTCCAGCACCCCACTCCCATGACGCCTCGGAGGACCCGGTGGGAAAGCCCGTACCTGTCAACGTCGTCGCACTCGACCCGGTGCTGGAAGCCGGCACCAAGTCCACCTTGTTCGCCTGCCCGGAGGTGTCCCTGACACAGCCCGATGGTGAGCCGCGGGTCGTGGTCATGACCGTGGACCAGGTCGGGCACCCGGAGCTCGACGCCCTGCGCACCATCCGGGAGGCACCCCACCGGCCCGACGTGGTGCTGGTGGCCGCCGAACTGGCGCCCGGCGGCGCCCTGCACGCGATAGCGGCGGGAGCCCGCGGGCTGCTGCGCCGAAGAGAGGCGGACGCCCCCCGGCTGTCCCGGGCGGTGCTGGCCGCCGCCCGCGGCGACTGCACGCTGCCGCCGGACCTGCTGGACCTGCTGCTGAAGCACTCCGGCGCCCCCGGCCGGGACGGTGATCCGGCGGCCGCCCCATGGGCGGCGGCCGGGCTCACCGACCGGGAGCGGTCCGTCCTGCGGATGGTCGCCGACGGCCACGAGACCAGCGAGATCGCCCAGCGGCTGTGCTACTCGCCGCGCACGGTGACGACCGTCGTACACGACATCACCCAGCGGTTCCGGCTGCGCAACCGCGCCCACGCCGTGGCCTACGCGCTGCGGACGGGCCTGCTGTGAGCGCCGCCGTCGCCGCGCCGGCGCGGCCCGGGCACAGCGTGCGGGTGCACGTGGTCGGCGGCCCCGGCGGCCGGCCGCCGGAGGGTCTGACCCGGATGCTGGCCGAGGCGGGCGGCGGCCTGGCCGAAGCCTCTGAACCGGCCCCGGACACGGTGGTGGTGGCGGTCGCCGCCACCGTCGAGGAGGCCCTGGCGGCCTGCCCCGGACCGGGCCACCGGCTCCTCGCCATCTGCGACACCGTCACCCCCGAGGGGCTGCGCCTGGCCATCCGGGCCGGGGTGCTGGCCATCCTGCGCTCGGCCGACCTCACCCCGGCGCAGCTGGTGGCCGCCGTGCACTGCGCGCACCAGGGCGACGGCCGGATGCCGTACGCGGCCCTGGTCCGCCTGCTCGGCAGCGCGGGCAGCCCGGCGGTGCCCCGTACGACGGCCCTGCCGGAGGCCCCGCTGCTGACGGCCCGCCAGACGGCCGTGCTGACCCTGATGGCGGAGGGCCACGGCAACGCGGTGATCGCCCGCACCCTGTCCTGCTCGGAGCACACCGTCAAGAACGTCATCTACGAACTGATGGGCCGCCTCCAGGCCCGCAACCGCGCGCACGCGGTGGCCTGCGCGGTCCGGCACAGCATCATCTGACCCCGAACCCGACCCCGAATCCGAACCCGAATCCGAGCCCGAACCCGGACCCGGACCCGGACCCGGACCCGAATCGTCCGGGCATCATCCGAGAGGCTCCTCGGTGACCGGGAGTTCCCGGAGGGCGTGGAAGCGGAAAGTGGTGTTCCAGGGGAGCCGCTCCACCGGGTCGGCCACCTTCAGGCGTGGGAACCGCCGGAGGAGCGCCTCCAGCGCGAGGGTGGTCTGCAGCCGGGCCAGCGGCGCGCCGAGGCAGTAGTGCAGGCCCTGCCCCAGGGCGAGATGGGCCTTGTCGGTGCGGTGGAGGTCGAAGCGGTCCGGTTCCGGGTAGCGGGCCGGGTCGCGGTGGGCCGACCCCAGGCAGAGCAGGACCGTGTCCCCCGCGGGGATCTCCGTACCGCCGATCTCGACCGGCTCGACCGTGAAGCGGCGGATCGCCGTCTGGTTCGGGTGGGCGTGGCGCATCAGTTCCTCGACGGCCTCGGGGAGCAGTTCGGGGCGTGCGCGCAGGACGGCGGCCGGCTCCCCGGGGTGGGAGAGGAGGGTGAGGAGGCCGTTGCTGATGAGGTGCTGGACGTTTTCGCTGCCGGCCATCAGGATCAGGAAGGCGAGCGAGACGAGTTCGTCCTCGGAGAGCCGGTCTTCCGCATCCCGTGCCGTGATGAGGCCGGACAGCAGGTCGTCGCCGGGATGGGCCCGCCGGTCGGCGACGAGGCCGGTGAGGAACTCCCGGACCTGGTCGATGGCGGCCGCGAGCTCCTCGCGGCTGCGCGGGGTGAGCATGCCGGCGACCCATCCGGAGAAGCGGTGCCGGTCGGCCGCGGGCACCCGCAGCAGCTCCCCGATGACGTGCAGGGGCAGCGGCTTGGCGAACTCGGCGACCACGTCGCCCCGTCCGGTGCTGCGGATGCGCTCCGCGAGCCGTTCGACGAGGCCGTCGACCGCGGACCGGATGCCGCCCCGCAGCATCTCGACGTGCCGTGGGGTGAAGGCCTGGGACACGAGGCGGCGGAGCCGCAGGTGGTCGGCGCCGTCGAGGTTCAGCAGGTTCCGGTCGAGGGCCGGCGGCAGCGAGAAGCCGCTGAACCCGGTGGTGGAATGCCGTTTGTCCACCGACAGCCGGGGATCGGACAGCCCGGCCCGGACATCGGCCTCGTGCGTGACCAGCCACACGGGCGATCCGTCGGGCAGCTCGACCCGGTGCACGGACCCTTCGGCGCGCAGCCGGGCGTACACCGCGTACGGATCGGCCCGGAACTCCTCGCCGAACGGCTGCGGAAGGGCGGCGTCCACCGTGGTCTCACTCATGCGTCTCCCCCATGCGTCTCCCCGTTTGGACGAGCGGAACCGTGATCAATAGGATCCGCCGGTGATCACAAGACTACGGCTGTCGACATGGCTCTGCCTCGTGCTGGCCGCTCTCACCGTGGGCCTCCAGCCCAGCAGGGCCCTCGCGGGTGAACCGGGTGGGCAGCCGCCGCCGAAGGTGGAGCTGGTGCTCGACGTCAGCGGGTCCATGCGGGCCCAGGACGTCGACGGCGGTACGCGGATGGCCGCCGCGAAGCAGGCCTTCAACGAGGTGCTGGACGCCACCCCGCAGGAAGTCCACCTGGGCATACGCACGTTGGGCGCGCAGTACCGCGGGAACGACCGGCAGGAGGGCTGCAAGGACACCCAGCAGCTCTACCCCGTGGGCCCGTTGAACCGTACGGAGGCGAAGACCGCGGTCGCCACGCTGGCGCCGACCGGATGGACCCCCATCGGGCCCGCGCTGCTGAAGGCGGCGGAGGACCTGAAGGGCGGCGAGGGATCGCGGCGGATCGTCCTGATCAGTGACGGCGAGGACACCTGCGCACCGCTGGACCCGTGCGTGGTCGCGCGGGACATCGCCGCCCAGGGCATCCACATCACCATCGACACCCTCGGCCTGGTGCCGGACGCCAAGACGCAGGAGCAGCTGAGCTGCATCGCGGAAGCCACCGGCGGTACCTACACCGCGGTCCGACACAAGAAGGAACTGTCGGACAAAGTAGCCCAGTTGGTGGACCGGGCGGCCAAGCCGGAGGTGACTCCGGTCGCCGTTCAGGGCGCCGCCGAGTGCACCGCGGCCCCGGTCCTCACGTCCGGCATCTACTCCGACCGCGAGGAGTTCGGCAAGCACCGCTGGTACCGGGTGGAGGTGCGTCCCGGGCAGGAGCTGCGCGCCTCGGTGAGCGTCGCCGCCGACCGGGTCGTCAACCAGGACTACGGCGTGCTGCTGCGCGCCACGACCCTGCACGGCCGGGAGATCGTCCGCGGGCAGGAGTCGGGCGACGGCCGCACCGACGCCATCTCGACCGGGCTGCGCTACCCGAAGGCCGAGGTGGACGGCGATGACGACGACGCCGCCGGCGGCCGCGCGGGCGCGGAGACCGTCTGCCTGCGCGTCAGCAACTCGTACTCGGCGGCCCCGGCCGTGAAGACCACTCCCGGTCTGCCCGTCGAGCTCACCATCGATGTGGTGGAGGGGCCGGGCGACGCCTCGGACGTCGCCGCGTTCGGTCTGGGCCGCGGCTGGTGGCTGCTCGGCGTACTGGTGGTCGCCGGCTTCCTCGCCGGGCTGCTGTGGGGCTGGATCTCGCGCTGGCGCGTGACTGTCTGGAGGACCAACTGATGTGGACCACCCGTTCCCTGGCGAGCGGAACGGCGGCCCTCGCCCTCCTGCTCGGGCCCGCCGTCCTGCCCGCCGCCGCGGCCGGCCCGTCCCCGGCCGCGAGCGGTGACGCCGCCGCGCCCACCGAGGCCGGAACCTCGTTCCGTACCGCCACCGAGATCCGCCAGGGCCAGCGGGCCACCGCCGACGCCTCCTCCGGTGACTACCTCTACTGGTCCTTCGCCGCCGACACCGGTCAGCGGGCCACCGTCCGGGCGACGGTACGGCCGGCCGACACAGCCGCCCGGCCGCCCGCCTCGACCTGGCAGCTCGACGTGTACGACGGGCTGCGGCGCCGGCAGGCCTGCACGCACGGCGCCTCGACGCGCTCGACGGCGGCCGGCGCCCCGTCCGTGGAACTGTCCTGCACCCTGCGCACGGTGCGCGGCTGGGCCGAGCCGTGGGCCGACGATCCGCTGCCGGGGACGTACTACGTCCGGCTGACCGCGGTCGGACTGGCGAAGACGGACCTGGGGCTGCCGGTGCACGCGGAGGTCCAGGTGGCCTCGGCGGACGTCGGCGGTTCGGCCGCGGTGGACGGGAGCCTCGCCGTGCCGCTGGTCCCGGGCATCGCGACGGCCGCGGACTCCGGCGCATCATCCGGAGCGGACGCCCGCACATCCGTGGCGCGGCTGTTCTCCGGCGAACCGGAGGACGGCTGGGCCTCCGGCCGGTGGACGGACCGCTGGCTGTGGACCGCCGCCGGCGGCCTCCTGGCCGCCCTCGCCGGCATCGGCGGCTACGCCCTCACCCGCGGCACGGGCCGCCCCCACCGGATGCCTCCCGGCGCCTGACCGGCCCCCCGCCGGTCGGTGCTCTCCCGCCCGGCCCCTCGACCGAGGGGCCGGGCGGGGCAGCCTCATCCATCAGGGCACGAGACCAAGGTGAGGTGTCTGCCTGCCATGCCGAAAGGCCAAGCGAAGTGACCGCCGGTTAACCGGTGGAGGCCCCGTGCGTGTGATGGCAGGGTAAGGCGCATGCCGTCGCACCATTCCGAGCAACTGCTGCGCGAGCTGCACGCCTCGCTCGGACTCCGCAAACGTCCCGAAGACGTGGCCCAGCTGATACAGAACCTGTTCGCCGCCCGGAAGGCCGTACTCGATCCGGCAACGGCCACAGCCCTGGAGAAGGCCGCCGAGCACTCGCTGCACAGGCTCTGGCACGGCTACACGTCCATGCTCGAGGACTTCGCCCGGCCCGTCGGCGCGCAGCGCCAGCTCACCCGGGCCGCAACTCTGTTCGCCGGCGTGCCGGACCTCCCGGCGGACGCCGGGGACGACCCCGCGGCGATCGAATCGGTGATCCGCCGGGCCGGCGAGGAGATCCACCGGCAGTACGGGGAGAACGACTTCGGCTTGGACCGGCTGAACCGGGCCGAGCGCGCCGAAGCCGGCATCGGCGAGATCTCCAAGCGCCAGTACAACAAGCGTTTCCGGCTGCTGCGGCGGATGGAGGCCAAACTGGCCCGGCTCGTCCACGAGCAGCGCCGCCGCGAGGTCACCATAACCGGCAAGGGCGCGTTCGCGCACACCCTGCCGTACGACCTCTTCGCCGCCGACCCGGACACCGCCGCCTTCATCGCGTACCTCACCGCCCGCACGCACATGCGGAGCATCTTCACCAACGGCAAGCAGCGGCGGCCGTACGACGAGGTCGCCGACGCCCTGTTCCAGCGGCTGCGCGCGGCGCCCGAGCAGACGAGCTGGTACGCGGTGGCGCATGTGCACCCCACCGCCGAGGTTCTCGGGCACCTGTCGGACGAGGACCTGGTGCGGCTCCTCGTCCGCTGGAACCGCTTCCTGCGCGAGGTGGCCGAACTGCTGGAGGACGCCTGGAACCGCTGCCGCCTCGAACGCGAGACCATGATCGTGCGGCCCGGCAACGACTCCTCCACATGGAACCAGGCGGCGCAGTCCTGGGGCACCGCCCGTGCGCACTGGTTCGCGCTCCTGACCGAGCTGGGACAGGAGGAGATCCTGGACCGCCTGTGCCCGGGCAAGGTCCCCCGGCTGATGGCTGCGGACGTGGCCTACTGGCACCGCATGAGCGGCGGCGGACTGCACCCCGACACTCACGTATGGGCCGAGCTGCCCCTGCCGTGGGAAGTGCTCCGGGGCGAGAAGGACTGCCCGCGCTCGCTGGTCGAGGCGGTCTGCGCACGGCACGGCGTGGACCCGGTGGCCGGCGGCTGGACCGCGCCCCGGCCGGCCGCGGAGGCCGTCCGCTTCAGCCGAACACCGGAACTCGTACACGGCGTGGCCGTCGCGGATCCCCTCATGGCGAGCGCCCTGCGCTCCGCCGGAGTGTTCTCCGGCCGGGGCAAGCGCGCGGCCGCCGAGGAATGGCTGTGACGCTCGGACCGCCCCGGGCCAAAACCGGTTGCCGGGACGGCCGCCACCGACGAGGATCGAGCCGGCGGCAAGGAAGCTCTGCGGAGGAGCGCCCGGCTCGTTCTCCGGGTGGACGCAGGTTCGAATCCTGCCTTTGCCGCCACCCCGCCACTCCCTCGGCATGGCATCCTGCACCGGAGGACCTGAACCGTGCAGGGCCTGCCGTGGCCATTCCGCGACCGATGCCGTCGGAGTGTATGGATCCCGTGACTCGAGATGAGCTGATGAGCGCCCTGTCCGGGCTGCGCCGGGCGCAGATCGGCGAGCGGCGCGCCCCGCACAAGCCCCTGCTCGTGCTCTGGCTCCTGGGGCGTTTCGCCGCCTCCGGCAGCACCGCGGTCAGCTACGAGGAACTGGAAGAGCCCGTCAGCCGGCTGATCAACGACTTCGGGCCTGCCGTGACGAGCCGCACCCGGGCGCGGGAGCGCGCCGCGATGCCCTTCGTCCACCTGGAACGCGAGCTGTGGGACCCTCGCGACCGCGAAGGCAAGACCATCGGCCCGGACGCCCCGGAGAGAGGCAACTTGCTGCGGGCACAAGGTGCTTACGGGCGGCTGCACCCCGAGACCGAGACGCTGCTCACCGACCCGGGCACGCTGGCAGACGCGGCCCGACTCCTGCTGGAGCAGCATTTCACCGCCGTACTGGAGGCGCCCGTCTGCGAAGCCGTCGGGCTGGACCTGACAGCCCTCGACGGGGCGGCATACGTGCCCGCGCAGCAAAAGCGGCGCGCACGGCGTGCCGGGTTCGCAGAGGAAGTACTGCAGGCGTACGCGTATGCCTGCGCCTTCTGCGGGTTCGACGGGGCGCTGGGCAGGAATCCCGTTGGGCTGGAGGCGGCACATGTGCGGTGGCACAGCCAGGACGGCCCGGACGAGGTGAACAACGGGCTGGCCCTGTGCTCCCTCCACCACACGCTCTTCGACCTCGGAGTGCTGGGGCTCCTGCCCGACCTGCGCATCCAGGTGTCCCGGCTGTACGTGGCCCGCAGCCGGTCAGGGCAGGCCGTCGATGCCCTCCACGGCCGCCCGGTGGCAGCGCCCAGGCCCGGACGGCCTGCCGTCGACGTGAGGTTCGTCCTCTGGCACGGCCGGCAGGTGTTCAAGCGGCCCGGCGCGCAAGTCCCGTGACCCGAGGGGCAGCCGTTCGCAGCGTGCCCCCTGCCGCCGGGGCCGTACGGCCCCGGCGGCAGGGGCTCAGTTCTCGTCGGCGGACAGGCGCAGCGAGATGCTGTTGATGCAGTACCGCTGGTCCGTGGGGGTGGGGTAGCCCTCGCCCTCGAAGACGTGGCCCAGGTGGGAGCCGCACTTCGCGCAGCGGACCTCGGTGCGGATCATGCCGTGGGAGGTGTCCGCGATGAGTTCGACCGCGTCGGTGTCCTTCGGGTCGTAGAAGGACGGCCAGCCGCAGTGGGAGTCGAACTTGGTCTCCGAGCGGAAGAGTTCGGCGCCGCAGGCGCGGCAGGAGTAGGTGCCGGCCGTCTTGGTGTCCGTGTACTCGCCGCGGAAGGCGGGCTCGGTGCCGGCCAGGCGCAGGACCCGGTACTCGGTCGGGGTGAGCTCGGCCTGCCACTGCTCGTCGGGCTTCTCGATCTCGTACGCCATTGCGCTCGCTCCCTCGGTCCTCAGTCGCTCAGGCGGGCGAGGATCTCGGGTCCGAGATCGGTGACGTCGCCCGCACCCATGGTGAGAACGAGGTCGCCGGGCTTGGTCATTCCCGCGATCACGCCGGGGGCCTCGACCTTGTCGTGTTCGGCGGTGACGTCGGCTCCGGCGGCCCGGGCGGCGGCGATGATGATCTCGCTGGTGACCCCGGGGACCGGGTCCTCGCGGGCCGGGTAGATGTCCAGGACGACGGAGGCGTCGGCGAGGGCGAGGGCCTGGCCCATCTCGACGCCGAGTTCCTGGGTGCGGGAGAAGAGGTGGGGCTGGAAGAGGACCAGGATGCGGGAGTCGCCGGCGGCCCCGCGGATGGCCTCCAGGTCGGCGGTCATCTCGGTCGGGTGGTGCGCGTACGAGTCGATGACCTGGACGCCGCGGGCCTCGCCCTTGAGCTGGAGGCGGCGCTTGACGCCGGTGTACTTGCCGAGGGCCGAGGCCAGGTTGTGCGCCGGGATGCCGAGGGCGGTGCCGGCGGCGAGGGCGGCGACGGCGTTGTGGGCGTAGTGGCGGCCGGGCACCGAGACGGTGAAGGTGAGCATCCGGCCGTCCAGCAGGACCGTGACCTCGCTGGTCAGGCCACGGGCGGTGATCTTGGTGATGCGGATGTCGGCGGACTCGGACTCGCCGTACGTGACCACGGTCAGGCCGGGGTGGGCGGCGCGGACCCGGCGGGTCAGTTCGACCGCGCCGTCCTGGTCGGCGGAGACGACGAGGGTGCCGCCGGCCACGATGCGGCCCGCGAACGTCACGAAGGACTCGTGGATCTCCTCCATCGACGCGTAGTTCGCGTGGTGGTCGAGCTCGGCGTTGAGCACGATGGCGACCTGCGGGGCGTACTTGTGGAAGCTGCGGTCGCTCTCGTCCGCCTCGGCGACGAAGATGTCGCCCTCGCCGTGGTGCGCGTTGGAGCCGGGGGCGTCCAGGTCGCCGCCGATGGCGTAGGAGGGGTCGAGGCCGAGGGCCGACAGGGACACCGCCAGCATGGAGGTGGTGGTGGTCTTGCCGTGGGTGCCGGCGACGGCGATCGGGCGCAGGCCGTCCATGAGGGAGGCGAGCGCGTCGGAGCGGTGCACGACGGGGACGCCGAGCTCGGCGGCCCGGGCCAGCTCCGGGTTGTCGGCGCGGATGGCGCTGGAGACGACCACGCAGGTGGCGTCGTCGGCGAGGTGGCCGGCGGCGTGTCCGATGTGGACGGTGGCACCGTGGGCGCGGAGCGCCTCGGCGGTGGCGGAGTCCTTGGCGTCGCTGCCGGCGACCCGGGCCCCGCGCTGGGCGAGGATCTTCGCGATCCCGGACATGCCGGCCCCGCCGATGCCGATGAAGTGGGGTCGGTCCATGGCGGTGGGCAGGCCGGGCGTCATCCGTGGTGCTCCAGGGTCGTCGGTAGGAGTGTGACGGGCCCCAGCCTAATTCCTCGACCCGGCTCCGGCGGCTCCCGCCGCACACCCCGCCACCCTGCCCGCCGGCGCCCGCCACCGTGCCACTGCGCCTCGGACGCCGGTTCGGCGCGGACGGGGCCGGACGTACCGCGGTGCGGCATGCCCGGCCCCGCGCGGCGCCGGCGCCTACTCGTTGTGGGCGAACAGCTTCAGTACCGGGACGCCCACCTTGTGGCGGGCCCGGGAGGCCCAGTCGCGGTGGAAGAACTCCTCGACGAAGTGCGGGGCGGTCAGGACGATCACCTCGTCCGCGCCGGTCTGCTCCACGACCGCCTTCAGCTTGTCGAGCGGATGGTCCTCGATGATCTGTCCCACGGCGGAGTGGCGCTTGGCGCGCAGCGCCTGCAGGGAGTGCTCCAGGGCCTGGGCGGCGGGGCCCCGGGCCTCGTCCCCCTCGGGTTCGTCGCCTTCCCGGATCGCGTCCGGGAGCTCGCCGAGCGCCACGTCGTCGATGGCGCGCAGCAGCCGGTCCTGGTCGCCCCGGGGCTGCAGCAGGACGACGAAGGAAACGGGGTCGTCTCCGTGCAGGGTGGTGACGAAGTCCACGTCTACGGATGTCAGAGGCTTCTCGATCATCAATACGCTCGTGAACACGGACGCCCTCTCCTTCATGGGCCGTGCGGCCCCTGCGGAAACCATCCTGCCCCGCTGTGGCACGGGGCTCGCGCTGGTAATAGTGCCCAGCGGGAGCTAAGCGGAACGATAAATTCCGCAGCCTCTCACATCCGACGGTAGCGGCTGAACAGGAACCCGGCCTCTTCCAGCAGCGATGCCAGTTCCAGCCGCCTCGGCACCTCCACTCCCGGGCCCCCCGCGATCCGCTGGGCGTCACCCGCCGTGAGCATCGGGGACACGGTCAGGCAGAGCTCGTCCAGCACCCCGGCCGCGACGAACTGGCCCAGCAGCCGCGGCCCGCCCTCGGTGAGCTGCCGTACGTGGCCCCGTACGGCGAGTTCCCGTACCGCCCGGGCCGGGTCCACCGCGGCGCCCTCGCCGGCCACCAGTACCTCCACCCCCGCCTTCACCGCGGCCGCCACCCGGTCCGCCGGCGCGGCCGCCCCGGTCACCAGCAGGGTCGGCACCAGGGGGGCGGTGAACAGCGGCAGCGAGAAGTCCAGGTCCAGGCCGGCCGAGACCACCGCGACGGCGGGCGCGGGGCCCTGTCCGGCGGCCGCCCGGCGGGCCGCGAAGGCCTCCCGGGCCCGGGCCGGCCGGTAGCCCTCCAGCCGAACCGTTTCCGCGCCGACCACCACCACATCGGCCAGGGCCCGCAGGGTCCCGAAGATCCGCATGTCGGTGTCGTTGGAGATCGGCTGCGAGCGGCCGTCGTGCTGGGCCGCGCCGTCCAGGGTGGAGACCATGTTCGCGCGCAGCCAGTGCGCGCCCCCGGTCAGCGGCGGGTAGGCGTAGGCCTCCGCGAGTTCGTCCAGCGACCATTCCCGGTCGGTCCGGTCGCGTTCGCGGTCGGCCCGGACGGCCCCGCTTTCGTTCTCGGTCAGTGTCTGATCGGTCACAGGGAACAGGCGGCGCATGGGGTGCAGTGTGGCACGCCGTAGAGTTGAATGCTGTGTCAACATCTCTCACCGAGTCCGGCGCGTCCGCCGGACGGAGCCACATAGCCGACGCGGGCCCGCATGCCCTGTGCGCCCGCGAGCCCCGGGTTCCCGCCGAACGACTCGTCGCCGAGATGGTGCCGCCGCCGCGCTTCGACGCGGTGCGCTTCGACACGTACGACCCGGACCCGGGCCAGCCCAGCCAGGCCGAGGCCGTCACCGTGCTGAGCGGCTTCGCCGCCGGGCTCGGCGGGGCGCACGCCTCCGGCGCCGGCAAGCGCCGCTGGTTCGCCGGGGCCAGGAAGAAGAACGCACCGACCGGTCCGCGCGGGGTCTACCTCGACGGCGGCTACGGCGTCGGCAAGACCCACCTGCTGGCCTCGCTCTGGCACGCCACCCCCGCCGACCCCTCCCTCAAGGCGTTCGGCACCTTCGTGGAGCTGACCAACCTGGTGGGCGCGCTCGGCTTCCAGCAGACCGTGCAGACCCTGTCCGGGCACCGGCTGCTGTGCATCGACGAATTCGAGCTCGACGACCCGGGCGACACCGTCCTGGTCTCCTCCCTCCTCGGCAAGCTGGTCGAGCAGGGCGTGGCGCTCGCCGCCACCTCCAACACGCTGCCGGGCAAGCTCGGCGAGGGCCGGTTCGCCGCGGTGGACTTCCTGCGCGAGATACAAGGTCTCTCCGCCCATTTCCGCCCGCTGCGGATCGACGGCCAGGACTACCGGCACCGCGGACTGCCCGCGGCCCCGTCGCCGTACTCCGACGAGCAGGTCGCCAAGACGGCGTACGCGACCCCGGGCGCCAGCCTCGACGACTTCCCCGGCCTGCTGGAGCACCTGGCGCGGGTGCACCCCAGCCGGTACGGCGCGCTGACCGAGGGCATAGCCGCGGTCTGCCTGACCGACGTCGGCCCGGTCCCGGACCAGTCGACCGCGCTGCGGCTGGTGGTCCTCGCCGACCGCCTCTACGACCGGGAGATACCGGTCCTCGCCTCCGGCGTCCCCTTCGACCGGCTGTTCAGCGAAGAGATGCTGAACGGCGGTTATCGAAAGAAGTACTTCCGCGCCATCTCGCGGCTCACCGCGCTCGCGCGCGACGCGAAGGCACTGGTGGAGCAGTAGGTTTGGGCCGGTCGGGCCGACCCGGCCCGACGGACCTGCCTGAAGGGAACCACCATGGCCGCCACGCGCCACGCACACGCCGTCTGGGAAGGCGATCTGCTCAAGGGCAAGGGCGAAGTGACGCTCGACTCCTCGGGTCTCGGCAAGTTCCCGGTCTCCTGGCCCGCGCGCACCGACGAGGAAGCCAACGGCCGGACCAGCCCGGAGGAACTCATCGCCGCCGCGCACTCCAGCTGCTACAACATGGCCTTCTCCAACATCCTCGCCAAGGCGGGCAACCCGCCCACCCGCCTGAACACCCGCGCCGACGTCACCTTCGTCCCCGGCCAGGGCATCACCGGCATCCTCCTGACGGTGGAGGGCGAGGTGCCGGGCCTGGACAGCGACGGCTTCCTCGCCGCCGCGGAGGACGCCAAGAAGAACTGCCCGGTCAGCCAGGCCCTGACCGGTACGACGATCACCCTGAACGCGAAGCTGGTCTGACCGCCCGGCATCCGGACGCGCGCGGCGGTACGGGGTCCCCGTACCGCCGCGTGGTACGACAGGTCGCATGTCCACGACACGACGTCAGATCCTGACCGGGGTCGTCTTCCACGGCGCGCTGGGCGCCCTCTTCACCGGGTCCCCGGCGGCGGCCGAACCGCGCGCCCCGGCCGACTACGGGCCGCTGCTGCCCGACCCGCAGGGGCTGCTGGACCTGCCGGAGGGGTTCCGGTACCGCGTCCTGTCCCGGGCCGGCAGCCCGCTGCGCTCCGGCGAGGGCCCGGTTCCGGCCAACTGCGACGGCATGGGCGCGTTCGCCGCCGGCGGCGGGCGGGTCCGGCTGGTCCGCAACCACGAGAACCGGGCCACGGCCGCGCTGCCGGTCCCGACCGTCGAGGGGCTGACGTACGACCCGTACGCGCGGGGCGGCTGCACGGTGCTCACCCTGGACGAGCGGGGCGAGGTCGCCGGCGAGCGGGTCGGCATCGCCGGCACCGCCGTCAACTGCGCCGGCGGCAGCACCCCCTGGCACACCTGGCTGACCTGCGAGGAGACCGAGGACCGGGCCGGTACGGACGGCTACGCCGAGGACCACGGGTACGTCTTCGAGGTGGACCCCGCCGCACCGCACCGCACGGGCGCGGTCCCGCTCACCGCGCTGGGCCGGTTCGCCCACGAGGCGGTCGCGGTCGACCCGTACCGGGGGGTCGTCTACGAGACCGAGGACGCCTTCGTCCGGCCCTTCGGGCTGTTCTACCGCTTCCTGCCGGAACTGCCGCTGGGCGGCCGGGGCTCGCTGCGGGCCGGCGGGCGGCTGGAGGCGATGCGGGTGCCGGGGGTGCCGGACCTGGCGCAGGTCACCGAGCCGGGGACGGTCCTGCCGGTCGAATGGGTGCCGGTGCCGGACCCGTCGGCGGCCAGCACCCCGATCCGCCTCCAGGACTTCGGCCGGGGCGGGATCACGCACGCGCAGAAGCTGGAGGGCTGCTACTGGGGCGGGGCCGGGGTGTACTTCGTGTCCAGCTACGCCCGCGCCCGCGAGGGCGCTGCCGCGGACCACTTCGGCCAGGTCTGGTTCTACGACCCCCGGCACGCCCGGATCACCCTGGAGGTGCTGTTCGGCCCGGCCACGGACATCCGGCTGCCGGGCGATTCCCCGGACAACATCTGCCTGGCCCCGGGCGGCGGGCTGATGGTGTGCGAGGACGGCGGCGGGGCCCAGTACGTCCTGGGGGTCACCCGGGACGGCACGGTCTACCCGGTGGCCCGCAACGCGGACAACCTCGGCACCGCGGAAGTGCCGGAGTGGGGGGAGTTCGCGGGGGTCACCTTCTCACCGGACGGCGAGACGATGTTCCTCAACGCCTACACCCCGGGCACGACGTTCGCGGTGACCGGCCCCTGGTGCTGACAACGGCCCGCAGTGTGCGGCGGGGTGACGTGGGGTCTCCCGTGGGCGCCGCATCCATACGCTGAGCACATAATCATATATTTTGCGTACGTGACCCTTTCTGTGCGCAAAGTGGCAGCCCTTGCCGTGCTCGGTGCCGCCCTCGCCGGGTGTGCGGGCGGGGCCGGCACGTCGTCGAAGGCCGACCTCGGCCGCGAGACCTCCCGTACCGGCTCTCCCCCGGCCTCCTCGGCCGCCGCACCTGCCGCGCCCGGCGCGTCCGCCGCGCCCGGCCCGGGGCGGGCCGGTGGCGGGGCGCCCGCCAAGCCTCCGACCCTCGCCCCCGGCCCGAACGGCCTGGCCCCGGTCTTCTCCCGGGCCCGGCAGCGGACCGACAAGACCGTCGCGCTCACCTTCGACGCCGACATGACCGCCGATCAGGGGCCGCGCGCAGCCCAGGGGGAACGTTTCGACAACCCCGCCCTGATCGACACCCTCCGCCGGCTCAAGGTGCCCTCGACCATCTTCATGACCGGGCGGTGGGCGGAGGAGTACCCGGACCAGACGAAGTCCATCGGAACCGATCCGGCCTTCGAGATCGCGAACCACTCCTACAGCCACCACGCCTTCACCACGCCCTGCTACGGGCTGCCCGCGCTCGACGGCGCCGCCGCCCGCGCCGACGTGGACCGGGCCTTCGAGGCGTTCCGCAAGGCGGGCGCGGTCAACACGGTTCCGTACTTCCGCTTCCCCGGAGGCTGCTACGACGACCAGGCGCTGCGCGCCCTGTCCACGGCCAAGGTGACCGCCGTGCAGTGGGACGTCGTGAGCGGGGACGCCTTCGCGAAGGATCCCGACGCGGTGGCGGAACAGGTGCTGGCCGGGGTGAAGCCCGGCTCGGTGGTGGTCCTGCACTGCACCCGCAGCGCTGCTCCGGTCACCGAGGAGGCCATCCGGACGATCGTCCCGGAGCTGCGCAAGCGCGGCTACCGCTTCGTGAAGGTGTCCGAACTCATCGGGACCTGAGAGGTTTCCGGCGGCTCAGCCGGAGCAGGCGGTGCGCTGCGCGTCCTGCCACTCGCAGACCGGGCAGAGCACCCGGCCCGGAGTGGCCACCCCGTACTCGGTGGGCTTGCCGCAGTCCACACAGTCCGCGTACGGCGGCCCGGCCACCACCACCGCGGGGCGGGCCGGCGCGGCACAGTACGGCTCGTTCTCGTCCATGCGTACGAGCGTACTCAGCCGCGCCGGGCACTGAGCCGGCAGGCCACCGCGCCCGCGGCGGCCGCGAGCAGCAGCGCGGCCGCCGGCGGTACCGGCGAGAGCACGACGGTGCCCGAAGGGGCGCCCCCGACCAGCGCGGACACGGCGGCCTGCGCCGGGGACCCGTCGGCCACCAGGGCCAGCAGGCTGCCCAGGACCGCCGCCGGAATCGCGTACCCGGGGGCCCGCAGCAGCGGTCTGCTGCACAGCGCCCCGACGGCGGCGCCGGTCAGTACGCACACCAGCACCGCCGAGACCCCGGCCAGGGCCGCCGCGAGAAGGTTCGTCCGGCCCGGATCGCCGAGCAGCAGCACGCCCAGGACCGCCGCCAGCCCGGCGGGCACCGCGCAGTCGACCGCGGTCAGCAGGGCCGCCGCGTGCAACCGTGCCGGCCCGCCGGCCGCGGCGGCCGCGCAGTCGCGGGCGGCGTCGGGCTCGACGGTGACGCAGACCCGCACCAGCCAGGCGGTCACCGGTACCAGGGGGGCGGCGGCGTAGCCCAGCGAGTCGAGCACCCGGTCGCCCGGACGGAACCCGACGACGAGGACGGCCGCGTACAGCAGCAGGGGCGCGAGCCAGCGCTGCGAGCGGAGCAGCAGGGCGCCCTGGTAGCGGAGCAGAGGGGCCGTCACGGGGTCTCCCGAATGACCGGTTCCGGCGCCGGGAGGGCAGACACCGCACGGATGTGCCAGGGCGGGTCGGCGGTCAGCAGCTCCCGCAGCACCGCGTCGGAGCGGGCGGCGGGGACGGTGAGGGCGATGCCGCCGCCGGGGGCCGGCCCGGCGATCGGCTCCGCACCGAGCGAGGACGGTGCGGCGGCCCCCGGCGGCCCCACCGCTTCGATCCGTACCCGGGGCCCCTCGACCGCCCGGTCCCCCGCTGCCGGGTGGCCGGCCGCAGCCCGGTTCCCCGCCGCCGGGTCGTCGGCCGCCCGGTCCCCCGCCACCGGCAGTACGGCGACGCCCTGAACGCGGTAGCGGGCGCAGGGCACCCCGGCGAGCCGCCGCGGGTCGTGGTCGACGAAGACGACCGTGCCGCCGGCGGCGGTGCGGTCGAGGACGGCGCGGTCCAGCTCGGCGCGGGCGGGCACGTCCAGCCCGGTCCAGGCCTCGTCGAGGACGAGCAGCCCGGGATCGGCCAGCAGTGCCTGGGCCACGGCCACCTTCTGGCTGGTGCCCTTGGAGAGTTCGGCGAGCGGACGGCGGGCGTGACCGGCCGCGCCGAAGCGCTCCAGCCAGACCTCGGCCCGGGAGGCCGCCTCACCGCGGGAGAGCCCCTGCACCCGGCCGAGGTGGGTCAGGTAGGCGAGCGCGGTGAGCGGGAGTGCCGCCGGGAAGCGTTCGGGCACGAAGGCGGTGCGGCGCGGGCGGCCGGTGATCCGGCCCTCGGACGGCGAGTCGACCCCGGCGACCAGCCGCAGCAGCGTGGATTTGCCGCCGCCGTTGCGGCCTTCGATCCGGACGAGCGCGGCCCGGGGCAGTTCGAGTTCCACCCCGCGCAGTACCCAGGGCCGCCGGGCTCCGTACCGGCGGCCCACGTTCGCGAGCAGCACGGCGTGGCTCAGCCGGCCGTCGTCTCGACGACCTCGCTGGGCCGGACGATGACGAAGCCCTCGCCGCGCAGCATCAGCTGGACGGCCTCGCCGGAGCCGCCGCGGATCATCGACCCCACCGACTGGGAGCGGTGCAGGCCGGTCTCCAGCTGCGCGCTCCAGCCGACCACCGCGTCGGTGTCGACGTACACGGGTGCCTGGGCGGTGACCGGGATGACGATCGGGCTGCCGTCGCACACCAGGGCGAGCTTGCCGTGGCCGGTGAAGACGCTGTTGAAGAGGCCGCCGCCGGTCATGCCGGCGCCCTTCACCGTCCTGATCTCGTACGAGAGGGTCGGGTCGAAGCAGAGCACGTTGCGGCCGTTGACGGTGAACGCGTCGCCCTGCTCGACGTCGACGATGAAGCAGTTGCCGGCCTCGTGCGCGAACCAGGCCTCGCCCTGGCCGCGGACGGACATCAGCGGCAGGCCCTCGCCGGTGACGGCCCGCTTGAGCATGCCGCCGATGCCCTGGCCCTTGCGTTCGAACTGCAGGTTGCCGCGGAAGGCGATCATCGAACCCTGACGGGCCAGCATCTCCCCGTTGACGGCGTACTTGACGGACTTGGCGTTCTGCAGGGTCATACCGGGGGCGGTGGCGGGATGGGCGAGGTGCTCGGCGGAGAAAAGATCGCTCTTCATGGCCTCGATCCTCGCCCGGCATCCGAGCCGCCGGCATCCTCCTGAAGTCGGAACCCGCCTCCTCCCCTGGCATCCTTGGGCGGGTGAGCAGCAACGACACCGAAGACCGGCCGGCCGTCGGGGCGGACAGCCCCTTCCGGCAGGAGCGCATCGCCCGCGACGAGGCACCCCAGTTCGTCCTTCCCCTGGTGGTGCGGATCGAGAAGAGCGAACCGCCCGCCCGGACGGACGCGCTGGAGACGGCGGCCCGGGCGGTGCTCGTCCTGCTGTCGGACGAGCGGGCACACGGCGAGGGCGCCTGGGCCGAGGCGGTCCGCGACTGGCAGGACGCCCGGATCCGCAAGGTGGTGCGGCGGGCGCGCGGCGCGGAGTGGCGCAAGGCGGAGGCCCTGCCCGGCATCACGGTGGAGGGCGCGGGCGCACAGGTGCGGGTGTTCCCGCCGGTGCCGCTGGACGGCTGGCCGAAGGAGCTCGTGAAGCTCCAGGTGTCGGGCACCGACCTGGACGACCCGGAGCCGGTCGGCCCGGCCGGGCCCGGGGTGCCGGTGCTGTGGCTCAACCCGGACCTGGACATGTCGGCCGGCAAGTCCATGGCCCAGGCCGGGCATGCGGCGCAGCTGGCCTGGTGGGAGCTGAGCGGCGTGGAGCGCGCCGAGTGGCGGGAGTCCGGTTTCCGGCTGGCCGTACGGACGGCCGCGCCGGAGCGGTGGGCGGAGCTGACCGGGAGCGGCCTGCCGCTGGTCCGGGACGCCGGCTTCACCGAGATCGCGCCGGGCTCCTGCACGGTGGTGGCGGACCACCCGGCCCTGCGGACCCGGCTGCCCCGCTAGGGGGTGGCCGACGGGCGGCGGACGGGTCGACAGCGGCGCGCTCCCGGCCCCGCTAGTCCGCTTCGTGCTCCATGACGCGGCGGGCCGCCTCGGCCTCCGCCGCCGGCGGGGAGAGCTCGTCCAGGGTGTCCAGCTCGTCGTCGGACTCCAGTTCCCGCTCCCAGGTGGCCGCGAGCCGTTCCTGCTCCTCGCGCGGCTTCCCGCCGACCGCCTCCCGGTGCTCCGGGTCCAGGGCCTTCAGGAAACGTACGACCGCGTCCGTAGCCATGCCGAGCTCCTTGTCGCCGGGGTGGAGAAGGGGGTGGGGCGGCTGGTCCGCTCCCGACCCAGCATGGCGAAGCCCGGCCCGGCGGGGCGGCCGACGCGGCCCTGGACCACCCGAATGCCTGCGCCTTCGCCGGACCCCGCGCGGAAGCTCAAATGTTGCTCTGAAACCGTTCCCGCTGCGATTGGCGTCCCGCTGCCGGGGTCATGACACCGGCACGGAGCGATGGAAGGGGGGCGAGGGGCATGAAGCCCATGGCACGCCTGGGGGTGGGGATCGGCTGGCGGCCGGAGATCGCGGAGGCGGTGGAGCGGCTGCCGGGACTGGACTGGGTCGAGGTGGTGGCCGAGAACCTGTGTCCCGGCCACCTGCCCGAGTCCCTGCTGCGGCTGCGCGAGCGCGGCGTGACGGTGGTCCCGCACGGGGTCTCGCTGGGTCTCGGCGGGGCGGACCGGCCGGATCCCGGCCGGCTGGCCGACCTGGGTGAGCGGGCGGTGGCGCTGGGGGCCCCGCTGGTCACCGAGCACATCGCGTTCGTCCGCAGCTCCTCGCCCGTGCTGGAGGCCGGGCACCTGCTGCCGGTGCCGCGGACGCGGGACGCCTTGGACGTCCTCTGCGAGAACGTGCGGATCGCGCAGGACGCGCTGCCGGTGCCGCTGGCACTGGAGAACATCGCCGCGCTGGTGAACTGGCCCGGCGAGGAGCTGACGGAGGGCCGGTTCCTGGCCGAGCTGGTGGAGCGGACCGGCGTACGGCTGCTGATCGACGTGGCCAACCTGCACACGAACCGGGTGAACCGCGGCGAGGACCCGCTGTCCGTGCTGGCCGCGCTGCCGCCGGAGGCCCTGGCGTACGTCCATGTGGCCGGCGGCGTGGAGCGGGACGGGGTGTGGCACGACACGCACGCCCACCCGGTGCCGCCGCAGGTCCTCGACCTGCTGGGCGAGCTGCGGGAGCGGGTGGACCCGCCGGGGGTGCTGCTGGAACGGGACGACGACTTCCCGCCGGAGGCGGAACTGGCGGGCGAACTGGCCGCGATCCGCGCCGTCCTGGCCGCCCCGGCCGGACGGTCCGCAAAGAGGCCGGCCACAGCCGCGCAGCCCCCCGCCGGAGAGCTCCCGCCCGGGCGGACCTCGGCCGGGCAGTCGCCCGCCGGGAAGTCCCCCGCCGGAGCCGGGCAGCCGGCGGACGGAAAGTCCGCGGCCGAGCCGGTCGCAGCCGGGGCCGGGCCGGCGGTCGCGCCCGAGGCCGGGCCGGTCGGCGCGGCCGCGGCACGGCCGGCCGTCGCGCCCGGGGTCGAGTCGGCGGTCGCGGCCGGACCGGTGACCGCGGCCGGGACGGTCGGCGCGGCCGCGGCAGGGCTGGCGGTCGCGGCAGGGCTGGCGGTCGCGGCCGGACCGGGGGGCGCAGCCGGACCGGGGGGCGCAGCCGGACCGGTGGCCGCAGCCGGATCGGTGCCCGCGGACGCGCCGGTGGCCGCAGCCGGACCGGTGCCCGCGCCCGGACCGGTGCCCGCGGCCGAGCCGGTGGCCGCAGCCGATCCGGTGGCCGCGCCCGGACCGGTGGCCGCGGCGGGAGCGGTGGCCGCGGACGCGCCCACCGCGGCGGTCGGGATCGACGGTGCACGTGGCCGGGTCGGGGTTGCGCAGATCGCGCTGCTGTCCGCGCTCGTCGCCGGAACTCCGGTGCCCGAGGGTTTCGACCGGCAGCGGGTCGCGGTGCAGGCCCGGGCGCTGGTGGCCAAGCGGGCCTCGGTGGTGCGCAGGATCGCGCCCGAGCTCGTCGGCATCCTCGGCGGCCCGGACGCGTTCCGGTCGGCCTTCTCCGGCTATGCCCGGCACCGGCCGATGACCGGCGGCTACCGGCGGGACGCCCTGGACTTCGCCGAGCACCTGCTGGTCCACGGCCGGCCGGCGGAACCGGCCGCCCGGCGCCGGCTCACCCGCTGGTGGCAGGACCGGGCGGACGGCCCGCCGCGCAGCCTGCTCGGCCGGTGGACCCGCCGGCTCGGACTGGGCCCGCGTCCGGGGAGGGCCGCCGCATGATCGTGGTCACCGTGCTGGTCTGGCTGGCCGTGGCCGGCTCCACCGGGTACGCCGCCCTCGGCATCCGGCGGGCCCGGGGCCCGGCCCTGCCCCGGCCGGCGCTGCTGGACAGCACCGAGGCCGCGTTCCTGACCGGCGGCCCCCGCCGGGTGGTGGACGCGGCGCTGGTCTCGCTCTGCTACGACGGGCGGATGATGATCGGCGGTCCCGGCATCGTGCAGGTGCGGACCGGGGCCCAGGGGCACGACCCGGTGGAACGCGCCGTGCTGGAGGTGTTCGGCGGGGCGGCGAGCGGCGCGCTGTACCCGCTGCGGTCGGCGACGCAGACCCACCCGGCGGTCCGGGAGACCGGTGAAGGGCTCGCCGCGCGCGGGCTGCTGGGCGCGCCGCGGGCGCTGTCCCGCTGGCGCACCTGGGCGGCGGTCCAGGCCGTGCTCTGCTTCCTGGCCCTGCCCACGCTCGCGGTGCTCGCCGCCGTCGACCTCGGGCCGGCCCTGGCCGCGCTGCCCGCGCCGCTGCTGGGGATCGCCGCCGCCGTGGTGCTGGCCGTGCCGGCCGGCAGCCGGACCACCCGGGCGGGCCGGCAGGCGCTGGACGCCTACCGCCGGGCCTACGCGCACAGTCCGGACCCGCGGGTGGCCGTTTCGCTGAAGGGGCCGCTCGCCGTGCCCGACCGGCTGCTGCGGATGCAGCTGGTCCGTACCGCGCCGGGGCCCCGACCCGGGCCCCGGCCCGGGTCCCGGCCGCCGTCCCGCGGCACCCGCTCCTCCTCGGGCGACGGCGGCCAGCTGCCGTCGGTGTGGTGCGCCGCCGGGAACAGCTCCTGCGCGAGTGGAAACGGCGATTCCGGCTCCCCTTCCGGTTCCGGCTGCTCGAGCTGGTCGAGCTGCGCCGGCGGCTCAAGCGGCTCAAGCTGTGCGAGCAGTTCCGGCGGATCGGGTTGCGGCAGTTCGTCCAGTTCCGGTTGAAGCAGCAGCTCCTGACGCTTCATCACGGGCTCATCACGACCTGTTCACACCTCTGCACCACCCTGACCTGGGACGTTCCACGTCTTGTAGACATCCCCAATGTTCTGGGTCCTGTTCCTGCTCGTGGCCTGGGCCGGAGTGCTGATATCCGGCACCTGCCTGCTGCGAGCAGCCACCGAAGCCGCCGAGCCCGCCGCCGGCCCGGTCACCGTCCACCACCACGACGAGCTGAACCTCTACGAGGCGGCCTATCTGGCCGGCGGCCCGCGCCGGGTCGCCGACCTCACCCTGGTCTCCATGGAGCGCGAGCGGCGCCTGCTGCTGGCGCACACGGGCTGGGCGACCGTGGTGGATCCGGTCGGCCGGGACCCGCTCGAACGGTCCGTGCTCGGCGCCATCGGCCCGGACGGCCAGTCCCCCGTCGCGGCCGTCCGTACCGCGGCCGCCGAGGACCGGGCCGTACGCCGGCTCGCCGAGCAGCTCGGCGAGGCCGGACTGGCCGTGCCGCCGGGCGTCCGGGCCGGCCTCGGCACCGGCGTCCGGGCGGTGCGGGGCGCCGCCCTGCTGGTGGTCGCGATGACCGCGGCCGCCCTCTCGATGCCCTCGGCCAGCACCGACACCGCCCTGGTCCTGTGCTGGTTCGGGCTGCCGCTGCTGCTGGCCCTGGCCCTCCTCGCGATGGCCCGGTTCGACATGTCCACGCACTCCGCCTGGGCCTCCCCCGCCGGGGAGCGGTTGCTGACCGGGCTGCGTTCGGCCGACCACGGCTATCTCGCCGCCGTCGCCGTCCGCGGGGTGTCCGCGGTCACCGACCCGGGGCTGCGCGCCGCCCTGTCCTCCGGCGACCGGGGGCTCCTGCCGCGGCAACGGGGTCATTGACCGCGACACCCGGCGGCCCTGCTTTACATGGAGGGCGGTCGGCCCTGTGATCGGACCATCCGATGACATGAGAAAGGGGCCGCTGCCATGCGGACTCCGCTCGCCCGCTACGGAGCCGCCGCCGCGGTGCTCTCCCTCACCCTGTGCGCCCCGGACCCGGCCCCCGCCCGCGCGGCCACGACCACCCCCACGACCATCCCCGCCCGCAACACCGCCGAGGGCGCCGGCGCCGAGCTCGCCGCCCGCCGGGCCGCCGCCCGCCCCCTCGCCTTCGGTACCTGCCCCGCCGCCGAAGGCCTGCCCGCCCCGGTCCGCTGCGCGCTGCTGCGGGTCCCGCTCGACTACGCCCGCCCGGACGGCCCGCAAATCTCCCTGACCGTCAGCCGGGTGCCCGCCACCGGCCGCAGGACCACCCGCCGCCAGGGCGCGCTGGTCTACAACCCCGGCGGGCCGGGCGCCTCGGGCACGTTCTTCCCGATGGTGGCCGGTCTCCCCGAGTGGCAGCGGATCTCCGCCGCCTACGACCTGGTCGGCTACGCCCCCCGCGGAGTGGGCGGTTCCGCCCCGCTGTCCTGCCGGTCCGCCGACGACCACGCCCGCGCTCCCCGCCAGGTCCCGGCCGCGCCCTCGGCCGCGTACAAACGGCAGCGGATCGCGGAGGCCCGGGCCTACGCGCGGGGCTGCGCGGAGCGCGGGGGCGCTGCCCTGCCGTACTACTCGACCCTCAACAACGCCCGCGACCTGCACGTCCTGCGGGCCGCCCTGGGCGAGCCCAAACTGAGCTTCTTCGGCGCCTCGTACGGCACCTACTACGGGGCGGTGTACGCCACCCTCTACCCGGGGCACGTCCGCCGGATGGTGTTCGACTCGGCGGTCGACCCCGATCCGCGGCGCATCTGGTACCGCAACAACCTGGGCCAGTCCGCGGCCTTCGAACGGCGCTGGTACGACTTCCGGGCCTGGGCGGCCCGGCACCACACCACGTACCGGCTGGGCGCCACCCCGGCTGCGGTGCGGGCGAGCTACGAGAAGGTGCGGGAGGCGGTGGCCCGGCGGCCGGCCGGCGGGGTGGTGGGCACCGGGGAACTCCAGGCCGCCTATCTGAAGGCGGCGTACTACGACGAGGTCTGGCCGATGCGGGCGGCCGCCCTGACCGCGTTCCTGGCCGGGGATCCGAAGCCGCTGGTGGAGCAGGCCGCCCCCGATCCTGCGGCGGCCGCGGCGGACGAGAACGCCACCGCGGTCTACACGGCGGTGCTGTGCAACGACGCGCCCTGGCCGGGCGACTTCGCCGTCTGGGACCGCGACCACACCGAACTGGCGCGCCGGGCCCCCTTCGAGACCTGGGCCAACGCCTGGCTGAACCTGCCGTGCGCGTACTGGCCGGTGTCACCCCGGCAGCAGCCGGTGGAGGTGGGCGGGCAGCCGGGCCGGCTGCCCCGGACGCTGATCCTGGCGGCGGAACGGGACGCGGCCACCCCGTACCGGGGGGCGCTGGAGCTCCAGCGGCGGCTCGGCCCGGAGGCGGCCCTGGTCACGGAGCGGGGGGCGGGCACCCACGGGGTGGCGGGCGGCCGCAACGCCTGCGTGGACCGGCATCTGGAGCGGTATCTGCTGACCGGTCACACCGCGGGACGGCGGTCCGGCTGTGCGCCGCATCCGGAGCCCGCACCGGTGTCGCTGGACGGCGGGGCAGCTGCGACCCGCGGGTCGCTGCTGCCTCCGGCCGTCTGAACTTCCGGGCGGGGTCTCCGGCTGCGTCGTTTCGGGGGCAGGGCCTCCCGATCCACCGGAGGCACTCACCTGGCGGTGTGGTCGTCCTCCGGTCCTTCCCCCCAGGGGAGGTCTCAGGCGAGCCCGGCCACCAGATCGGCGACGGACTTGCGGCGTCCGGTGTAGAAGGGCACCTCTTCACGGACGTGCATGCGGGCCTCGGAGGCGCGCAGGTGACGCATCAGGTCGACGATGCGGTACAGCTCGTCGGCCTCGAAGGCGAGCAGCCACTCGTAGTCGCCCAGCGAGAAGGAGGCGACGGTGTTGGCGCGGACGTCGGGGTAGCCGCGGGCCATCTTGCCGTGGTCGGCGAGCATCCGGCGGCGGTCCTCGTCGGGCAGCAGGTACCAGTCGTACGAGCGCACGAACGGGTAGACGCTGACGTAGTCGCGGGCGACCTCGTCGGCCAGGAAGGCCGGGATGTGGGACTTGTTGAACTCGGCGGGGCGGTGCAGCGCCATGTTCGACCACACCGGCTCCAGGGCGCGGCCCAGCTTGGTGCGGCGGAACAGGTTGTAGGCGGTCTGCAGCTCGTCCGAGGTCTCGGCGTGCCACCAGATCATGATGTCGGCGTCGGCGCGCAGGCCGGACACGTCGTACGTGCCGCGGACGGTGATGTCCTTGGCCGCGAGCTGGTCGAACAGCTCCTGCACCTCGTCGGCGTAGCCGGCGCGGTCCTCCGGAAGCACGTCTTTCAGCTTGAAGACGGACCACAGGGTGTAGCGAATGACCTCGTTGAGGTCCTTGGCCTTCTTCCCCGCGTTGGGGATCTTCTCCGGTGCAGTCATGTATCCATTGTCCCTGCCCTGATCAGTGGTCCGTGCCAGGGGTGCCCACAAGGCCGGACACGGCCGCGCGCGCGCTCGCGATGCAGGCGGGGACGCCCACGCCGTCGTAGATCGCACCGCAGACGGCGAGGCCCGGGACGGCCGAGACGGCGGTCCGGATCCGGGCCACCCGGTCGAGGTGGCCGACCGGGTACTGGGGCAGTCCGCCGTCCCAGCGGGTGACGGTGGCGGCCACCGGGCGGGCGGCCAGGCCGACGGCCTCGCCGAGGTCGGCGAGGGAGACGTCGACGAGTTCGGAGTCCTCCCGCTGGAGGTCCTTCTCGTCGCCGTAGCGGCCCACCGAGGCGCGCAGCAGGAACAGGCCGGGGTCGGCGTCGTTCCAGGCCCACTTGTTGCTGGAGAAGGTGGACGCCTTGATCGTCCGGCCGTCCACGGGCGGTACGAGGAACCCGCTGGCGGCCCCCGAGGTGATCGCCGCGGGCAGGTCGGAGCGCCGGAACGCCAGGGTGACGAGGGCCATGGAGGCGTATTCGACGGCGCGCAGCTCGGCGGCGGCCGCGGGGGCGGGGCCGTCGAGCAGCCGGGCGGCCGGCCCGGCCGGGGTGGCGAGGACCACCGCGTCGGCGTCGACGGTGCCGCCGTCCGCCGTCACGGCCCGCCAGCCCCCGGGCGTACGGAGCAGTTCGGTGACCGGGGTGTCGGTGAGGATGCGGGCGCCGGCCGCCCGGCAGGCCTCGGCGACGGCGAGCGGCAGCCGTCCGATGCCGCCCTCGATGCCGGCGAAGACGGGGCCGGAGGCGGCGGCGCCGATCGTGTGGGTGCGTTCGGCGGCCTCCCGCTGGATGGAGCGGACGGCCTCGGTGAGGGAGGGGTGGGCGAGCAGGGCCCGGTGGAGGGCGGGGATCGCGGCGCGCATCGAGATGCGGTAGGCGTCCCCGGCGTACACCCCGCCGAGCAGCGGTTCGACGAGCCGGTCGACGACCTCGCGGCCGAGGCGGGCGGCGACGTACTCGCCGACGGCGACGTCCCCGCCGGCGGCGAGGTCCTCGCCGGCCTCCCCGGGCGGCAGGGGCCGCTCGGCCTCGGCGCGGGCCAGGCCCTCGGCGGAGAGCACCCCGGAGGCGGCGAGCGGGCCGAGTTCGCCGGGGACGCCCATGACGTGGCCGCGGGGCATCGGGCGGAGCACACCGCGGGTCCACAGCTGGGCGGTGGCGGTGGCGGGCGGCTGCAGGGCGTCGCCGAGGCCGACGGCGCGGGCGAGGTCCAGGGCTTCGGAGCGGCGGGCGAGGAGGGATTCGGCGCCGAGGTCGACGGGGACGCCGGCGAGTTCGGCCGCGTACAGCTTGCCGCCGAGCCGGGGGCCGGCTTCCAGGAGGGTCACCCGGGCGCCCTCGGCGAGCAGGTGGTGGGCGGCTGCGAGGCCGGCGATGCCACCGCCGACCACGAGGACATGGCCGGGTCCGCCGGGCTGCCGGGTCGCCGGGTCCGGCCGGTTCAAGTCCGCTGTGCGCATGTCCGCTTCGTCCATGGACGACATCGTCTCAGACCGGACGCCGGGCCCGGCCCGGGCATGGTCCGGGCATGGCCCGAGGCCGGACCGTGACCGGTTCGGAACCGGCTCGGAACCGTGGATGCGAAACCGGCGGCGGGGCCCGGCACGTCGAACCAGCGATACTTCGGCCGAGCCCCGGGGGGCAGTCAGCATGACGCGTACGTACGGAATCCGCTCCACCAGACGCCGCTCGACCAGGGGCCGTTCGGCCGGGGTGCTGGTGACCCTGGCCGCCGTGGGGGCGCTGGCACTCACCGGCTGCGCGGCGGAGGACGGCGCCGGGAGCGCCGACGCCAAGAGCGACCGGGCGGCCGCCGCCCCGCAGGGGGCCGCGGACGCCAAACCCGGGGAGAAGGAGGCGGCGGGCGCGGGCGCGGCCGCCCCGTCGGCCGCCGCCGGGGCCCCGGGCAAGCCGGTGCAGGTGCGGCAGCACATCATCCGCACCGCGACGCTGGGCGTCGAGGCGAAGGACGCGCAGGAGGCCCTGGCGGCGGCCCGCACCGCGGCCGAGGGCGCGGGCGGGTACGTGGGCAACGAGTCCACCCGGCGCGACGACTCCGGGGTGATGACCTCGACGGTGACCCTGCGGGTGCCCGGGGACCGCTTCGATTCGGTGCTGAGCGCGCTGGAGGGCGGCGGGAAGCTGCTGCACCGCAAGGTGGAGGCGCAGGACGTCACCGAGAAGGTGGTCGACGTCGACAGCCGGGTCCGGTCCCAGCAGGCCAGCGTGGCCCGGGTGCGGGAGATGATGGACAAGGCCTCGGCGCTGAGCGACGTGGTCATGCTGGAAGGGGAACTGAGCAAGCGTCAGTCGGAGCTGGAGTCGCTGCTCGCGCAGCAGACGGCGCTGAAGGACCAGACCTCGCTGGGCACGATCACCATGGAGGTGAGCGAGCCCGCCGCCAAGCCCGCGAAGGAGAAGGAGGACGAACCGGCCTTCCTGGACGCCCTGGAGGGCAGCTGGGGCGTGTTCCTCGCGGTGCTGAAGTGGATCACCCTGGTGGTGGGCGCGGTCCTGCCGTTCGCCCTGGCCGGCGCGGTCCTGCTGGCGCTGTGGAAGGTGTACCGGCGGGTCCGCCCTGCTCCGGCCCGGCAGCGGCTGGCACCGGCCGCCCCGCGGGTGGGGCCGCAGTGGCCCGGCCCCGGCGACCGCCGGTCCGGTTCCGCGGCCCCGGCCGCCGCCGCCGAGGACCCCGGAGCGACGGACCCCGGAGCGACGGACACCGGGGCCGACGTACGGCACTGACGCGCCTTCACGCATAGCGTGTTCCGCGGATGACGTCGGCGGAGGGCGGTACGGGTGATGGCAGCGGAGCGACTGGTCGTGGTCGGGGGCGATGCGGCGGGCATGTCCGCCGCATCGCAGGCCCGCCGGCTGAAGGGCGCGGACGAGCTGGAGATCGTGGCCTTCGAGCGGTCGCACTTCACCTCGTACTCGGCGTGCGGGATCCCGTACTGGATCGGCGGCCTGGTCACGGAGCGGGACGCGCTGGTCGCCCGTACGCCGGAGGAGCACCGGGCACGGGACATCGACCTGCGCATGCGGACCGAGGTCACCGAGCTGGACCTGGCCGGGCAGCGGGTGCGCAGCCGGGACCTGGAGAGCGGCACCGAGTCCTGGACCGGCTACGACCGCCTCGTCCTGGCCACCGGCGCCCGGCCGGTCCGGCCCCGGCTGCCCGGGATCGGGGCGGCCGGGGTGCACGGAGTGCAGAGCCTCGACGACGGGCAGCGGCTGCTGGATTCCCTGGCGCGGACCCGGGGCCGCCGGGCGGTGGTGGTCGGCGCCGGGTACATCGGCGTGGAGATGGCGGAGGCCCTGGTACAGCGGGACTTCGAGGTGACCGTGCTGCACCGCGGCGAGCAGCCGATGTCCACCCTCGACCCGGACATGGGCGGCCTGGTGCACAGCGCGATGAACGGCATGGGGATCCGTACGGTCGCCCGCGCCGAGGCCGTGAAGATCCTTCAGGACGGCGACGGCAGGGCGAGGGCGGTGGCGGCCGCGGCCGGCGAGGAGTATCCGGCGGACGTGGTGGTCCTGGGCATCGGCGTGGAACCGCGCACCGCCCTGGCCCGGGCGGCCGGCCTGCCGCTCGGCGAGTCGGGCGGGCTGCTGACCGACCTGTCGATGCGGGTCCGGGGCCACGAGAACATCTGGGCGGGCGGGGACTGCGTGGAGGTGCTGGACCTGGTCTCGGGCCGCACCCGGCACATTCCGCTGGGCACCCACGCGAACAAGCACGGGCAGGTGATCGGATCGGGGGTGGGCGGCGGCTACGCGACCTTCCCCGGGGTGGTCGGCACGGCGGTGAGCAAGGTGTGCGACCTGGAGATCGCCCGGACCGGACTGCGGGAGAAGGACGCACGGGCGGTGGGCCTGCGCTTCGTCACCTCCACGATCCGTTCGACGAACACGGCCGGGTACTACCCGGGGGCGGCGGAGATGACGGTGAAGATGCTGGCGGAACGCCGGACGGGGCGCCTGCTGGGCGTCCAGATCGTCGGGGGCGCGGGCTCCGCGAAGCGGGTGGACATCGCGGCGGTCGCGCTGACCGCCGGCATGACGGTGGAGCAGGTGGTCTCGCTGGACCTGGGCTACGCCCCGCCGTTCTCCCCGGTCTGGGACCCGGTCCTGGTGGCGGCCCGCAAGGCGGTCCAGGCGGTCCGCGCGACGGGCGTCTGACCAGGCGGGGCCGTCCCCCGCCGCTGCCCCTGCCCCCGCGGCGGCGCGCCGATATCCTGGTGGCGGAACCTCGGGGGCTCCCCACTCAGAAGGTCACAGGTGACCACGATGAACCGTCATCGTTGTCTCATGCTCCTCACCGCCCCGCTCCTGGCCTCCTCGGTCGCCCTCACCCCCGCCTTCGCGGCCCAGGGCCGCACGGCGGAGGCCGGCGCGGCGTCCGCGCGAGGCCCGGCCCCCTTGTGCGAGCTGGTCCCGCACAGGACCGGCCAGCCGGGCCAGGCCAGCGGCTACGACCTCCTCCTCCGCGGTTTCGCCCCGAACCAGTCGGTACGGGTCGAGGGGCCGAAGACGGCCCTGCGCACGACGGTGGACGATCAGGGCCAGCTCGAGCGGCAGAACGTCCGCTACGGCACGTACAGCGTCAGCTACAAGGAAGAAGGGGCGCAGAAGGACAAGCGGCTCCGGTGCAGCGCGCCGCCCCGGAAGCAGGACGGCGGCAAGCAGAAGATCAAGGTCACCAAGGTCGAGGTGCTCACCATCGACAAGCCTGCGACTCCCGTCGACTGCACCAAGCCGCAGAAGGTGGCCTTCGACGGCAAGATCACGGCCGTCGGTCACGGAAAGGTCCCCTACTACTGGACGTTCGCGTCCAGCGCCGAACCCTTCGCCACGGGCTCTGTCACCTTCGAGCCCGGCACCACGGGCCATTCCATCCTCAAGGTGGTCGAGGTGCCCGGTACGACGAACCCCACGACGTCGTTGGACGTCTTCATGACCCTTCATGTCCCGGACCACGAGCTGAGCGCGCGCAGCGAGCAGGTGAAACTTCCCTGCGCCAAGAAGCAGTGAGCCGGCCGCGGATGCAGCCGTCCGGCGGCCGGACTCCGGCGGTCAGGCCGCCGACGACAGCAGGGCGGTGATCACCCGGCGGGCCGTATCGGCCATCTCCGGCTTCGTCTCGCGGTAGTAGCGGAGCTCCATCAGCGCGATCGACAGCGCCCAGCCGCGACCCCGCGCCCACATCGCCCCGTCGGCGTCCAGCGCGGCCCGGAAGGCCGGCCGGGCCTCGGCGGGCAGGATGTACCAGGCGGCGATCGTGTCCACGGCGGGGTCGCCCAGCCCCAGGCAGCCGAAGTCGATGACGGCGCTCAACCGCCCCCGCACGGTCAGCACGTTGCCGGGCTGCAGGTCGGCATGGATCCACACCGGCGGCCCGGTCCAGCCGGGCGCCTCCAGGGCCGCCTCCCACACGGCGGCCGCCCCGGCGGTGTCGAGTTCGTCGTACAGCTCGGCGAGCGCTTCCCGGGTGGCCGCGTCCCGTGCCGCCAGGGGTTCACTGCGGTACGCGGCGGGCCCGCCGGCGGGGTCGGCCGCCCGCAGGGCGGTGATGAAGCCGGCCAGGTCCGCGGCGAGCGGCCCGGCGTCGGCGGGCGGCGCGGCGGCCGGCGTGTCCCCGTCCAGCCAGCGGTACACCGACCACGGCCACGGGTAGCCCTCGGCCGGCTCCCCCCGCCCCAGCGGGACCGGGACCGCCGTCGGCAGCTGCGGCGCGAGCCGCGGCAGCCAGTGGTGCTCGGTGTCCACGTCGCCGGCGGCCGAGGCGGTGCGCGGCAGCCGGACCACCATGTCGGTGCCGAGCCGGTACATCACGTTGGACGTGCCGCCCGAGGGCACCCGGGTGACGGGCAGCCCGGACCACTGCGGGAAACGTGCCCGGACCAGGCGCCGGACCAGGTCCTCGTCCAGCTCGGGCTCGTCCGCGTGCAGCCGCTCCGCCGCCATGCCGGGCTTAGCGGGCCGTCTGCGTGTGGACGTAGTCCACCAGGCGGGTCAGGGCGTCCGGGTCCGTGGTCGGCAGGACGCCGTGGCCCAGGTTGAAGACGTGGCCCTCCAGCGAGGAGGCCGCGGCGAGCACCTCGTCGGTCTTGGCCCGCACGGCCTCCTCGGTGGAGAAGAGGACGGCCGGGTCCAGGTTGCCCTGCAGCGCCTTGCCGGGCCCGACCCGGCGCGCCGCCTCGTCCAGCGGGATGCGCCAGTCGACGCCGACGACGTCCGCGCCGGCCTCGCCCATCAGGCCCAGCAGCTCGCCGGTGCCCACGCCGAAGTGGATCCGCGGGACGCCGTAGGAGGCCACCGACTCGAAGACCTTCGCCGAGGCCGGCATCACGGAGCGGCGGTAGTCCGCCGGGGCGAGCGCGCCGACCCAGGAGTCGAAGAGCTGGACCGCGGAGACACCGGCCTCGATCTGGACCTTCAGGAAGGCGGAGGTGATCTCCGCGAGGCGGTCCAGCAGGTCGGCCCACAGCTGCGGGTCGCCGTACATGAGCGCCTTGGTGTGCTCGTGGTTGCGGGACGGTCCGCCCTCGACGAGGTAGCTCGCAAGAGTGAAAGGTGCGCCGGCGAAGCCGATCAACGGGGTGGAGCCGAGTTCACCCGTGAGCATGCCGATCGCCTCGGTGACGTAGGCGACATCCTCGGGTGTCAGGTCGCGCAGCTGTGCGAGGTCCTCGCGGCGGCGGATGGGCTGTGCGACGACCGGACCGATGCCCGGCTTGATGTCCAGGTCGATGCCGATGGCCTTGAGCGGGACCACGATGTCGGAGAAGAAGATCGCCGCGTCGACCTTGTGGCGGCGCACCGGCTGCAGGGTGATCTCGGTGACCAGGTCGGGCCGCATGCAGGACTCCAGCATGGCGGTGCCCTCGCGGACCTTGCGGTATTCGGGGAGGGAGCGCCCGGCCTGCCGCATGAACCACACCGGGGTGTGCGGCACCGGCTCGCGCCGGCAAGCCTTCAGGAAGGCGGAATCGTACGTCTGACTCGGCTGGCCCGTCGGGCGTTCGTTGGCGCTCACGACCCAAATCTTCGCACGTATGAAGAAGTGCCCGCCTCGGCACGGGTGTCCCTGCGCTGAACGGGGCCTTCTTCCGCCTAGTCTTCCCCGCATGGCTGCGGCTCAGGGACGATTTTCAGATGGCGCCGACGGTGTGGACAGCGCGAAGGAGACCTCCGTCCCGCTGCCGTTCCGACGGGCGGTCGAGGGCTTGAAGAAGGCCCGGCTGCGTCCGGAGATCGAGATCGACCCGACCAAGCCGCCGCAACGGCTCGCCCCGCACGCCTACGCGCTGGAGGCCGCGGTGGTCGACGGGGAGGAGGACCTGGCCGACGGCCGGCTGATCCTGCTCCACGACCCGGCCGGGCACGAGGCCTGGCACGGGACCTTCCGGCTGGTGACGCTCGTACGGGCGGAGCTGGAGCCGGAGATGGCCGCGGACCCGCTGCTGCCGGAGGTGTGCTGGTCCTGGCTGACCGGGGCGCTGGAGGCGCGCGGGCTGACGTACGGGGAGGCGAGCGGCACCGTGACCATGGCGAGCTCGCACTACTTCGGCGGGCTCGGGGAGCGGCGGCCTGCGACGCAGATCGAGATCAGGGCCTCGTGGACCCCCCGGGAGGGGGTGGGCGGGGTGCCGGACACGGCGGCCCACCTGTCCGCGTGGTGCGAGCTGCTGTGTCAGATCGCCGGGTTGGAACCGCTGCCTCCGGCCGATCCGGGCGTGGTCTCCCTGCCCCAGCGGCGCGGTCCGCACCACCCGTGACTCGTAACCGAGTGTCAGAACGGGGCATCCGTTGCGGGTTCCTGATCGCGCCCTGATCGATCACCGATCGATCGCGCGTCCGAATTGCCCGAATTGTTACTCACCAAATCGTGATCATTCCCTAAAGCCGGGCGGGTGACGTGCCGAAGGAGTCAGTGACCATCCGCACGGAGCGCACCGGCTTCCTTCCCCGAGCCGGCGCCGTCCCGCCACTCCCCCAGGAGGCCTGGTGTCCGTTCTTCTCGAGCAGCCCGCAAGCCTGGTCGCCTACCGCCCGAACAAGCCGACGGCCATGGTCGTCGTCGCCGACCCGCGCGTCCGTTCCACCGTGACCCGCCACCTGTGGGCCCTCGGAGTACGAGACGTGATCGAGGCATCGTCCATCGCGGAGGCCCGTCCCCGCGTCGGCAACCCGCGCGACATCTGCGTGGCCGACGTCCACCTGCCCGACGGTTCCGGTCTCACCCTGCTCTCCGAGACCCGGGCCGCCGGCTGGCCGAACGGCCTGGCCCTGTCCGCCGCCGACGACATCGGCGCGGTCCGCAACGCCCTCGCGGGCGGCGTCAAGGGTTACGTCGTCACCGGTACGCGTACCAACATCGGGCTGCCCACCCGGCCGGGCGCCGCGCCCATCGGGTCGGCCGCCGCACGGATGCACCGCCGCCCCCCGGGTGCCCCGAGCCACCCGGGCGGCTACCGCGAGCTCTCCGGCCGCGAGGTCGAGGTCCTGCGCCTCGTCGCGGAGGGCCAGTCCAACAAGGCCATCGGCGTCTCGATGGGCCTGTCCGCCCTGACCGTCAAGTCCCACCTGGCCCGGATCGCCCGCAAGCTGGGCACCGGCGACCGTGCCGGAATGGTCGCCGTCGCCCTCCGGACCGGGATCATCCACTGAGTCCGGGCCGCGGCCCCCGAATAGATCCCCCGACGGACTCCCTGACAGAGTCCCCGACAGACCCTCCGACCGAAGCCGGGACGAACGCCCGGGGATCCCCCGGCGAACCCCGAGATGACGCAGTACATACGCATCGCGCCCGTCGACGGAACGTTCCGGCGACGGGCGCGTCGTATACACGGATACCCTTGACCGGTGACCGACGCCCAAGAGACCGCAGCAGACCTGCGCACCACCACCGGGGGCGGCCCCCCGGACGACGTCGAAGTTCCGTCCGATGGGCTGCCGATTCCGCTGCTCGAACCCCGCGACGGGATTCCCCCGGTGGTCGCCGACGAGGACTCCCTCGCCCGGGTGATCGCGGCCTTCGCCGCGGGAACCGGACCCGTCGCCGTCGACGCCGAACGCGCCTCCGGATACCGCTACGGCCAGCGCGCCTACCTGGTGCAGCTGCGCCGCGAGGGCGCCGGCTCCGCGCTGATCGACCCGGTGGGCTGCCCCGACCTGTCAGGCCTCGGCGAGGCGCTGTCCGGTACGGAGTGGATCCTGCACGCCGCCACCCAGGACCTGCCGTGCCTGCGCGACATAGGCATGGTGCCGACCTCCCTGTTCGACACCGAGCTGGCCGGCCGGCTCGCCGGGTTCCCCCGGGTGGGGCTGGGCGCGATGGTCGAGAGCGTGCTCGGCTACGCGCTGGAGAAGGGGCACTCGGCGGTCGACTGGTCGACCCGGCCGCTGCCCGAGCCGTGGCTGCGGTACGCCGCGCTGGACGTGGAGCTCCTCGTCGACCTGCGGGACGCGCTGGAGAAGGAACTGGACCGGCAGGGCAAGCTCGACTGGGCCCGGCAGGAGTTCGACGCCATCGCCTCGGCACCGCCGGCCCCGCCCCGCAAGGACCCGTGGCGGCGCACCTCCGGCATGCACAAGGTGCGCCGGCGTCGGCAGATGGCCGTGGTGCGCGAGCTGTGGGAGACCCGGGACCGGATCGCCCAGCGGCGGGACGTCTCCCCGGGCAAGGTGCTGGGGGACGCGGCGATCGTCGAGGCCGCCCTCGCCGTACCCGCCAACGTGCACGCACTCTCCGCCCTGCCCGGCTACGGGCAGCGGATGGGGCGGCGCCAGCTGGAGCAGTGGATGGCCGCGGTGGACCGGGCCAAGGCCCTGCCCGAGGCCGAGCTGCCGCAGCCGGGGGCGACCCCGTCCGGCCCGCCGCCGCCCCGCTCCTGGGCGGACAAGGACCCGGCCGCCGCGGCCCGCCTGTCGGCGGCCCGGACCGCCGTATCGGCGCTAGCCGAGCAGCTGAACCTGCCCCAGGAGAACCTGATCACCCCGGACACCGTTCGGCGGCTGTGCTGGGAGCCGCCGATGCAGGTCTCGGCCGCTTCGGTGGCCCAGGCCCTGGGGGACTGCGGGGCCCGCCCCTGGCAGGTCGAACAGGTCACTCCCGTGCTGACCGAGGCCCTGACCGAGACGGCCTGACCGACTCCCCCGAAGCCCCCGGCCCCACCGGCCGGGGGCTTCGCCGCACCCTGCGGGGCCTTTTCCCCTCCCCGCCCCTTCCCGAACTGGGGCTCCGCCCCAGGCCCCGCGCCTCAAACGCCGGCGGGGCTGGAATGTGCTGCGCACATCCAGCCCGCGCAGCGGACCCGAGTGTGACCTTCGCCGCTCCGACGGCAAGGGGTGTCCACACCGGTTACCCGCAAGTAGCATGGGCCAGGTGAGCGCGCGCTCAGGAAATCGGAGCGCGACGCCGCGCAGCAGTGCAACCCCGCACCCTGGAGGAGAGCCATCGTGCCTCGTACCGTCAGGGACGTCGTCTTCGTCGACGGCGTCCGCACCCCGTTCGGCAAGGCGGGCCCGAAGGGCATCTACCACGAGACCCGCGCCGACGACCTCGTCGTGAAGGCGATCCGGGAGCTGCTGCGCCGCAACCCGGACCTCGACCCGAAGAAGATCGACGAGGTCGCCATCGCGGCCACCACGCAGATCGGTGACCAGGGTCTGACGCTGGGCCGCACGGCCGGCATCCTCGCCGGGCTCCCGCAGTCCGTGCCGGGCTACTCGATCGACCGCATGTGCGCCGGCGCGCTGACCGCCGTGACCGCCGTCGCGGGCGGCGTGGCCTTCGGTGCGTACGACGTCGCCGTCGCCGGCGGTGTCGAGCACATGGGCCGCCACCCCATGGGCGAGGGCGTCGACCCGAACCCGCGCTTCGTCTCCGAGAAGCTGGTCGACGAGTCCGCCCTGTTCATGGGCATGACCGCCGAGAACCTGCACGACCGCTACCCGGCGATCACCAAGCTCCGCGCCGACGAGTACGCCGTGCGCTCGCAGGAGAAGGCCGCCAAGGCGTACGCCGACGGCAAGATCCAGCAGGACCTGGTCCCGATCTCGGTGCGCAACACCAACGAGGCCGTGGGCGAGACCGGCTGGGGCCTGGTCACCTCCGACGAGCCGATGCGCCCGGGCACCACCCTGGAGAACCTGGCCGGCCTGAAGACCCCGTTCCGCGTCCACGGCCGGGTCACCGCGGGCAACGCCGCCGGCCTGAACGACGGCGCCACCGCGGCCCTCATCGCCTCCGAGGACTTCGCCCGCGAGAACAACCTGCCGGTCAAGATGCGCCTGGTCTCGTACGCCTTCGCCGGCGTCGAGCCCGAGGTGATGGGCTACGGCCCGATCCCGGCCACCGAGAAGGCCCTCGCCCAGGCCGGCCTGTCGATCTCCGACATCGGCCTGTTCGAGATCAACGAGGCCTTCGCCGTCCAGGTCCTCGCCTTCCTGGAGCACTACGGCATCGCCGACGACGACGCCCGCGTCAACCAGTACGGCGGCGCCATCGCGTTCGGCCACCCGCTCGCCTCCTCCGGCGTCCGCCTGATGACGCAGCTGGCCCGCCAGTTCGAGGAGCAGCCGCACGTCCGCTACGGCCTGACCACCATGTGCGTCGGCTTCGGCATGGGCGCCACGGTCATCTGGGAGAACCCGCACTTCACCAACGCCGAGGGAGACTCCAAGTGAGCACCACCGCTGAGCTCCTGAAGGGCGCGGCCGAGCTGTTCCCGGACGAGGTCGTCACGTCCGCGCACGTCCGCCACCTCGAGCTGCCGTACGGCGCCGGGCGCTTCGCGCTCATCACGCTGGACAACGGCTTCGACCACACCAAGCCGACCACCTTCGGCCCGCAGTCCCTCGCCAACCTGAACGCGGCGATCGACCAGGTCGAGCAGGAGGCCATCGCCGGCTCCATCGTCGGCGCCGGCATCACGGGCAAGCCGTTCATCTTCGCGGTCGGCGCCGACCTCAAGGGCGTCGAGCTGCTGAAGAAGCACGAGGAGGCCCTGGCCATCGGCAAGGGCGGCCACGACGTCTTCAAGCGTCTCGCCGCGCTCGCCGTCCCCACCTTCGCGTACTACAACGGCGCGGCGATGGGCGGCGGTGTCGAGGTCGGCCTGCACTGCACCTACCGCACCGTCTCCAAGGCCATCCCGGCCTTCTCGCTGCCCGAGGTCTTCCTCGGTCTGGTTCCGGGCTGGGGCGGCTGCACCATCCTGCCGAACCTGATCGGCGCCGAGCGTGCCGTCTCGGTGATCATCGAGAACTCGCTCAACCAGAACAAGCAGCTCAAGGGGCAGCAGGTCTTCGACCTGGGCATCGCCGACGCCCTGTTCGAGGGTGCCGACTTCCTGGAGCAGTCGCTGCTCTGGACCGCGAAGGTCCTGAAGGGCGAGACCGAGGTCGTCCGAGCCGAGATCGACCGCGGCGAGGGCTGGGACGCGGCCGTCGCCAAGGGCCGCTTCATCGCGGACTCCAAGGTGCACGGCGCGGCCCCGGCCGCCTACCGCGCCCTCGACATCATCGCCGCCTCCAAGGACGGCGACCTCCAGGCCGGCTTCGACGCCGAGGACACCGCGCTCGCGGACCTCATCATGGGCGGCGAGCTGCGCTCCGGCATCTACGCCTTCAACCTGGTGCAGAAGCGCGGCAAGCGCCCGGCCGGCGCCCCGGACAAGAACCTGGCGCGCCCGGTCACCAAGGTCGGCGTCGTCGGCGCGGGTCTGATGGCCTCGCAGCTGGCGCTGCTGTTCCTGCGCCGCCTGGAGGTGCCGGTGGTCCTCACCGACATCGACCAGGAGCGGGTCGACAAGGGTGTGGGCTACGTCCACGCCGAGATCGAGAAGCTGCTCGGCAAGGGCCGCATCAACCAGGACAAGGCCAACCGCCTCAAGGCGCTGGTGACCGGTGTCCTGGACAAGGCCGAGGGCTTCGCGGACGCGGACTTCATCATCGAGGCCGTGTTCGAGGAGATGTCCGTCAAGCAGAAGGTGTTCGCGGAGGTCGAGGCGGTCGCCCCGGCGCACGCGATCCTCGCCACCAACACCTCCTCGCTGTCGGTGTCGGAGATGGCCTCCAAGCTCCAGCACCCGGAGCGCGTGGTCGGCTTCCACTTCTTCAACCCGGTCGCGATCCTCCCGCTGCTGGAGATCGTCCGCGGCGAGCAGACCGACGACGCCTCGCTGGCCACCGCCTTCGGCGTGGCCAAGAAGCTGAAGAAGACCGCGGTCCTCACCAAGGACGCCCCGGCGTTCGTCGTGAACCGCATCCTCACCCGCTTCATGGGCGAGATCCAGAACGTCATCGACGAGGGCACCCCGGTGGTCACGGCGGAGAAGGCCATCGAGCCGCTCGGCCTGCCGATGTCCCCGCTGGTGCTGCTGGAGCTGGTCGGCCCGGCCATCGGCCTGCACGTCTCCGAGACCCTGAACCGCGCCTTCCCGGAGCGCTTCACCGTCTCGCCGAACCTGAAGCGGGTCGTCGAGGCCGGCAAGCGCGGCTTCTACGTCTACTCCGCCGAGAATGGCTTCAAGCCCGAGCTGGACCCCGAGGTCGCCGCCCTCCTCGTCCAGGGCGACAGCGTCCTGACCGAGGAGCAGGTCCGCGACCGCGTCCTGGACGCGGTGGCGCAGGAGATCGGCCTGATGCTGGAGGAGGGTGTCGTGGCCGAGGCCCAGGACATCGACCTCTGCCTCATCACCGGTGCGGGCTGGCCCTTCCACCTGGGCGGCATCACCCCGTACCTGGACCGTGAGGGCGTTTCCGAGCGGGTGAACGGCAAGAAGTTCCTCGCCCCGGGTGTCGCGAGCGTCCCGGCGTAAGGCACGTACGGCAGACACGGCGAAGCCCCTCCGCACCCGGTGCGGAGGGGCTTCGCCGTACTGCGCGGCCCGCGCGGCCTGTCCGGCCGTGCGGCCGGGGTGCGCCGTCAGCGGCGGAGGAAGCGCTTGCCCTTGACCAGCCGCTCGGCGGCGGGCGAGTTCGGGTTGATGCGCAGCGCCTCCCGGCCGGCCAGCTGCCGCAGCTCGGTGCCCCGCTTGCCCATGCGGGCGGCGGTCTCGCCGATGCGCAGCCAGGTCAGGGCCCGTTCGCTGCCCTCGGCGCTCCTGACCGCCTTCCTCAGGTGCCCCTCGGCCAGGTCCAGCTCGCCGCTGCGGATGCGGAGTTGGGCCATGCCGATGAGGACGTCGAAGTGCTCGCGCTCGGCGAGCAGTTTCGTACCGACCTGCAGGGCGCCCTCGTCGTCGCCGTCCTCCAGGAGGGAGGTGAACCCGGCGAGGGACACCTCGGTGACCGGGACCTCGAACTGCATGCCCTGGGAGGGGACGGACCGCATCCGGCGGCCGCGCAGGGTCTTCTTCGTCGGCGGACCCGGCAGGTCCAGCTTGTCCCGGGTCTTGTCGTTGAAGTGCATGCCCAGCTCGGGGCGTTCCTCCCAGCCCGGTACGGCTGCGGCGATGTACTGCTCGGCGATCGGGCGGAGGAAGGAGTACCGCTTGGGCTGCATGCAGAACCCGACGGTGGAGACGTACGCGGCGAGTTCGCCCGTCACATAGGCGGCGTCCAGGATGCGGTCGCCCATCCCGTTGCCCGGGGCTTCGAGGTCGGGCAGCAGGGCGTGGGTGATGGTGACGGGGATGCGGTTGCTGTTCTCGTACGGCCGCATCCGCCGGATGACCTCGAGCGCACCGATCTGGCCGACCGGGATCCCGTACAGCGAACGGGCGGTGAACAGGCCGGTGGAGAAGCAGCCGATGACGGTACGGGGCTTCAGGTACTCGAAGATGGTCTCGGCCAGGACGGGTGCGTCGACCACCAGGAAGTCCACCCCGGCCTGTTGCGCCGCCAGGGCGAGGGTGTCGGCCAGGTTGGACGGGGCGCTCGGGTGCGGCTTGAAGATGACCGAGCGGAAGCCCATGCCCACGGCGGCCTCGAACATCCGCAGGTGGAGCTGCTCCTCCTCTTCCTCCGAGAGGATGTTGAGGGCGGAGAGGTACTGGCCGAGCAGGACGGCGGTTTCCTGGCCGCGCTGGAGCATGTGCGGGGGGATCGCCGCGTCGAGCAGCGGGCGGCACTCCCGGGTGAGCTCCGACATGAGTCCGAGCACGGCGCGGGTGTCCACGGGCTGCGAGGGAATCCGGTACTCCGTCAGGAGCATGGGGACCAGCTGCGGGATGAGGTCCAGGTAGAGCACCCGGGAGATCCGCGCGTGGATGTCGCGGTGCAGGTCGTTGCGGGTGGGGCCGTAGCTCATCACCCCGTCCGCGTAGACGGTGACCGTGGCGTCGGAGAAGATCTGGCAGAGCGTCTGGGCCGGCTTGACCTGGATGGACTCGACGATGAGTTCGAGCGGGCCGGGGGCGAGGCGCATCTTCTCCCCGAGCATGGTGCGCCACAGCAGGAGGTCCTCGCCCCGGGGGCCCCACATCGAGGGGTGGTACGGGGCGATGAGCTCGTTCCAGTACACGATCCGGGTGAAGCGGGACACGACGGAATTGGCCCCGTGCATCCGGTGCAGCGGAGTCGATACTTCCGGAATGTCCACGTTGTTGCACACGAGCAGGATGCGCTCGCGTCCGCCCGGCGGGCCGAACTGGCCGGCGTCGATGGCGGCCGCGACCGTCATCGCGCCGTAGAGGGTTGAAGCAGCAAATATCTGTGTCATTACGCGGCAACACCCAGCACGGTCGACAGCAGCGAGCGCAGCATCTTCACCCGGCGCGCATCCATTCCGGCCAGGGTCCCCTCGAGCACGTCCTGGGGGCACTCCATCAGGGCCCGGGCGCTGCGCTCCATGAGCAGGGAGCGGGTGTACTCGTCGTAGGTTTCGGCGCGGTCCAGGTGGATGCAGATCATCGCGCAGAGCGTGCGCATCGCCTTGAACGACAGTTCATATCCGCGCGGATGCCCGGCAATCTCCTGGAACACCTTCTGGTAGCACACGATAAAATCGAGCTGGCGCTCGTCGGGAATCTTCGTGAGCGAGCCGGCGACATCTCGGCGGTAGAAGATGCCGTGCAGATCGACGACACCGAAGGAACGGGCCCGCAGATGCAGGCGCCACATCCAGTGGCGGTCCTCGGCCGTGCGCAGGGTCTCGTCGAAGAACAGGCCGTCGAAGGAGAGCAGGCGCTCGCGGTCGTAGATTCCGGCCCACACCAGCGGGTAGTCGACGATGGACGAGGCATCGACCGGAAGGATGTAGTCCGCGGGGTCCAGCTGCATGGCCCGCGGAGAGACCGGACATTTGGCGATCTCGCGCTTCTTGCCGAAGACCTTGACGTGTCCGGTGCGTATGAAGTCGACGCCCGACTGGCCCATCCAGCTCACCAGTTGCGCGAGATATCCGGGGCCGTACCAGTCGTCCCCGTCGAGGAACGTGACGTAGCGCCCGCGTGCAGCGGCGAGTCCCCGGTTCCGGGTGGCCGAGATCCCCATGTTGTGCGGGTTCGGTATCAGAACCGCACCCGGAATGGCCGGCGCCATCTGCTGGATGATTTCCAAAGTCCCATCCGTGGAGCAGTCGTCCACGATGATGAACTCGAAATCCTCTCTCGCATTCAGCGCCAGAGACTTAAGTGTCGTCCGACAGTAGTCGCGGACATTGCACATTGGAACAATCACCGACAACGTAACCATCAGTAACACTCACCTTCTTCCATTCACAGATGCACCCCCGTCGGACTGCGCCGGCGCAGGCGCCGAGCACACGTCGGGCCCACGCATCAGTAAGCCCGCCGGACATCATGACAGAACCACTCGGATCCCCCTCCGATTCCGGGGCGTGTGACGTACCACTCGGCCGACTTGTAAAGGTCTGGTCAGGATGTACAGTGATCCGGACTGCGGGGCTATCCGGACCAGAGTCACTGCGCTGGAGCGCGAGGGCCGGGGGCAGTTGGGGGCGGATCGGCAGGTTTCGCACACAGAGTCAGCTGAAGCCCTACGTCCGCTTTTCCACAACGAGCCGGGGGTCACAGTGCGCATCCACGTACTCGCGGACTCCGACACCCGCTGGAAATGGGGGGCGGGCCTCGCCGTCGGGATGGCTCCGCGCGGACAGGTCCACGCGCACATGCTGCGCGGGCGCAGCACCCCCACGGCCCGGCAGCTGGCTGAGGTGGGGATCACACCCGCCTCCATCTCCGAGTCCACGCTCCCGGAGTTCGCCGCGGCGCCGGAGCTGGACGACGCGGACGTGATCATCCTGGGCACGGTGGGCGGAGCGACCCATGCCGCTTTGCACGCGCTGGCCTACCGTTTCCAAGGGCAATGGCGTCGCCCCATTCTGATGACCGGTTATGTCGGTGTCGTCTACGAAAAGGTGACGGACGGCCTGCTGCTGCGTGCCGGCGCCGATATCGTGCTGGCCAACAGCCCCTTCGACGCCCGCCGGTTCCGTGAAACGTACGTACCGCTGGGAATTCCCGGATCGAGCATCGTGCAGACCGCTCTGCCTTTCCTCGACCACCGGCCGTACGACATGAACCGGACCAATGCCCAGCACCCTTACACCCTGTGTTTCGCGGTACAGCCCTCGGTCCCCGGAGACCGAAAGGGCCGCACCTATATGCTGCGTCGCGCCATCGAACACGCGCGGCTCCGGCCGGGGCGTGATGTGCTCATCAAACTCCGCAGCAAGCCGGGTGAAGCGACCACTCACGTGGAAACGCACCACTACCAGGTGCTGGCGGAAGAGATGGAAGAATCCCTGCCGCCCAACCTGCATTTCGTCTACGGGAACATGTCCGACACCCTGGACCGGACCGACCTGCTCGTGACGGTGAGTTCGACGGCCGCGCTGGAATCGATGCACCGCGGAATGCCGACCGCCATCCTGAGCGATCTCGGGGTCCGCGAAATCCACGGCAACCACTATTTCGTGGGGTCCGGCTGTGTCACCGACTGGGAGGCCATCGACCAGGGTGCCGCGCCGATGGCGCACGAATCCTGGACCCACGACCAGGGCATCCGCTCCACCGATCCGTTCGGAGAACTCCGGGCCCGGGTCGCGGAGCTGAGCAGCGGGCCGCTCCCGCCCATCACCCCGTACTACACCGCCGGCAGCGCGCCGGACTACGTCGGCACGCTGCTCGGCCGGCGCGGCCTGAACCTCGACGGGTCTCCGGGGCAGTTGCCCGGAGGCCGGTCGAGCAGTGCCATGCGCCGCACCTCGCGCCGTGTCATGAAGGGCGCCTACCAGTTCGGCGTCCAGCGGGTGGCTCCGAAGATCCAGCAATGGGGCGGCGTGTAGCCCGTGCCCCACGACCGCCCGCACCGTCCTCACCCTTCCTTGGAGACCTTTGTGAACACGGCCGTCCGGCAGGCCTCGTCCGCCGTCACCGCTGTCATACCCGCCCGGGGCGGGTCCAAGGGCATACCCGGAAAGAACGTCACTCCGATCGGCGGGGTCCCGCTCGTCGCCCGCGCCGTCCGCGCCTGCCTGGCCGCCGAGCACGTCACCCGCACCGTGGTGACCACCGACGACCCGTTGATCGCCGAGGCCGCCCGGGCGGCCGGCGCCGAGGTGGTCGACCGCCCGGCCGAGCTCGCCTCCGACCGGTCCTCCAGCGAATCGGCCCTGCTGCACGCGCTGGACGCCCTCGAGGAGCGCCACGGCGAACCGGTCGGGGTGCTCGTCTTCGTCCAGTGCACCAGCCCGTTCATCACCACCGCCGAGGTGGACGAGACGGTCCTGGCCATCACCCGCGACGGCGCCGACACGGCCTTCACCGCGGTCCCCTTCCACGGCTTCGTGTGGCGCACCGACCCGGACGGCGCCCCGGCCGGACACGGCGCCGACGGGGTCAACCACGACAAGGCCGTCCGCCAGCGCCGCCAGGACCGGCACCCGGAGTACCTGGAGACCGGCACCGTCTACGCCATGCGCGCCGACGGCTTCCGCGAGCACGGGCACCGCTTCTTCGGCCGGACCCAGCTGGTCCCCACCGCCCCCGAGCGGGCCATCGAGATCGACGAGCCCGGCGACCTCGACCGGGCCCGCGCCCTGGCTCCGCTGCTGGACGCGGCGGACCTGCCGGGCCGCGCGGACGTCGACGCCGTGGTCCTCGACTTCGACGGGACGCAGACCGACGACCGGGTCTGGATCGACGAGACCGGCCGCGAGATGATCGCCGCCCACCGCGGCGACGGCATGGGCATCGCCCGGCTCCGCAAGGCCGGCATCCCGGTGTTCATCCTGTCCAGCGAGACGAATCCGGTGGTCGCCGCCCGCGCGAAGAAGCTCAAGGTCGAGGTCGTCCACGGGGTGGAGACCAAGGACGTCGAGCTGGCCAAGTGGTTCCGCGGGGCCGGGATCGACCCCGACCGCATCCTCTACGTCGGCAACGACGTGAACGACCTCCCCTGCTTCGAGCTCGTCGGCTGGCCCGTGGCGGTGGGCGACGCCCACCGCGGGGTCCGCGAACGCGCTCGTTCTGTCACGTCGGCCCATGGAGGGCACGGCGCCGTGCGAGAAATCGCCGAATGGATCCTTGGAAAGGAACTCTGAACAGTGGTGCACAGCAACCGCATCCGCCAGGTCGGCACCAAGCAGGTGGGCCCGGGGCTGCCCACCTACGTCATCGGTGAGATCGGCATCAACCACAACGGCGACCTGGCCAACGCCATCGCCCTCATAGACGCCGCCGCCGAAGCCGGCTGCGACGCCGTGAAGTTCCAGAAGCGCACCCCGGAGATCTGCACTCCGCGCGACCAGTGGGACATCGAGCGGGACACCCCGTGGGGCCGCATGACCTACATCGACTACCGCCACAAGGTGGAGTTCGGCGAGGACGAGTACCGCGCCATCGACGAGCACTGCAAGACCCGCGGCATCGACTGGTTCGCCTCCCCGTGGGACACCGAGGCCGTCGTCTTCCTGGAGAAGTTCGACGTCCCGTGCCACAAGGTGGCCTCGGCCTCCCTGACGGACGACGAGCTGTTGCGCGCCCTGCGCGCCACCGGCAAGCCGGTCATCCTCTCCACCGGCATGTCCACCCCGGAGCAGATCCGCCACGCGGTGGAGGTCCTGGGCAGCGAGAACACCATCCTGCTGCACGCCACCAGCACCTACCCGGCGGTGACCGAGGAGCTCAACCTGCGCGTCATCCACTCGCTGGAGGCCGCGTACCCGAACATCCCGATCGGCTACTCCGGCCACGAGATCGGTCTGCAGACCACCGTCGCCGCCGTCGCCATGGGCGCCTGCGTCGTCGAGCGGCACATCACCCTCGACCGCGCCATGTGGGGCTCCGACCAGGCCGCGTCCGTCGAGCCGGGCGGCCTGCAGCGCCTGGTCCGCGACATCCGTGTCATCGAGGAGGCCAAGGGCGACGGCATCAAGAAGGTCTACGAGTCCGAGCTCGGCCCGATGAAGAAGCTGCGCCGCGTTCAGGGCGTCGTCGCCGGGGAGTGACGAACCGTCGATGACAGAGACCCTCGCCCTGGTGGAGAGCCCTGCTCAACTGCTGAACGTACTCGAGTGGGCGCATGTCCACCCGGGCGAGGCGTCCTCTCTCAGCATCGCCATCCTGCAGCCGACCGACCGCCACTCGCGTGAACAGGTGCGGCGGCTGTGCAAGTTCGCGTCCCAGGCCAGGCTGGTCTGGCGGCGCTACGAGGTGCGGTCCGGCTCGGTGAGCCGGGCCCGCACCCTGCTCCGCCTGGGCCGGTCGGTGTCCAACGCCGAACGGCTGGTGATCGGGGACCTGTTCTCCCGCACCGTGCAGGCGCTGCTGCCCTTCTCCAAGGCCCGCGAGGTGGTCGTCGTCGACGACGGCACCGCCACCACCGAGCTGGTGGCCCTGCTGACGCAGGGCCAGAACCTGAGCCGCTGGCACCAGGGCGAGGCGCCCAAGAAATCCGAGGGCAAGGGGAGTTCGGTCGGCCGCTGGCTGGCCCGGGACACCCTGGAGCGGTTCGCCTTCTTCACCTGCATGCCGGTGGCCCCGCCCCCAGGCGCCGTGGTGATACCCAACGAGTACCGCTGGATCCGCGACACCTTCGGCCCGGTGCAGGTGCGCGGCGGCGCCGATCTGGCCGGCACCTCGCTGGTCGAGACGGGCATCATCGACCAGCAGCGCTATCTGGAGGCGATCACCTGGATCGCCCGGTCCCGCGGGGTCTGGCGCTACCTGGCCCACCGCCGGGAAAGCCCGGACAAACTCCGGGAGATAGCCGGGGCGACGGGCATGGAGATCCTCCACCCCGAGCTGCCCATGGAGGTCATGGCGCGGGTGGAGCCCATCGGGCACACCGTGCTGACCTTCGCCTCCACCATCGCCTACACCCTGCCGATCGTGCTGCGTAACTCCCCGGTCCGGGTGGAGCTCTGCGAGATCGACGACGCGTGGATCACCGAGGGCACGGCGGCCCGTTCGGTGGACTTCCTCCGGAACATCTCGTCCCTCGCCGTCGACCGCCACGGCCTCTCGCGCATCCCGCCGCAGCGGCAGCTTCCGCCCGCCCGCTACGGCCTGCCCGGCGTGCCGGGCCGGCAGAGCCCGCACGGCTCCCACGAGCCGTACTGAACCGCCCGGACCGCAGGCGGTCCGGCGCCGGCCTCAGAAGCGCATCCAACGGCCCAGCGACAGGCCCATGTTGTCCTTCTGGCGGGTCACCAGAAGCTCGCCCGACACGCTGATCGAGGCGATCACGATCCGGCCGTGCGCGTCGACGGCCAGGCCGGGAGAGCCCACCGACTCCTCACCGGTCTCGGTCCACCACAGGCCGGCCGCCTCGTTCTCCGTCGGATAGGCGGCGAGCGCCGTACGGCCGTTCAGGCCCCGGTAGGCGAGGATCGTGCAGTCGTAGCCGTCGACGAAGGCCCGGGTGCCGGCGACCGCGCCGTGCGCGGGTCCGCCGCCCAGGGCCATCACGCCGACTCCGGCGCGGTAGGCGCAGACGCCGTGGCCGTCGGCCGCATGCCAGTAGTACGTGACCCGGTCAGGGGCCGTCTCCACCCCGCAGCCGGAGCCCGGTTGGGCGAGGAAGGGCAGGTCCTCGGCCTTGTCGACCGAACCGCCCGGCTCGGACTGGGTCCACAGGCTCACCCGCTTCTCGGCCGGGGCGATGAGGGAGACCCGGCCGCCGAAGGTCGCGAACCCGGTGGAGCCGTCAAGGGTTCCGCTGCCCTTGATGTCGGCCCACTTGGTCCATTTGCCCTTCTTGTCCTGCCGGCGGGAGTGGACGCCCTTGCCGAAGTTCCGTACGAAGACGTGCAGTCCGCCGTGCGCATCGACGGCCGCGCTCGGCGCGCCCGCGGTGCGGGCCATGTCCTCGTTCTGGTAGAGGCTGCCCAGCGAGGCCCAGGGGCCCAGCGGCCGGCCCGTCTGGTACTGCATCGCATGATGGAAGGTGATCTGCTCCCGGCCGTCCACGACCCGGCGGCGCCGGCCGACGAAGTGCACGTAGCCGTCCTGGCCTTGGGCCAGGCAGAGGTGGGTCAGATCAGGGGCCGGGAAGAAGTCGGGGCCGGTCCAGGCAAGGCCGCCGGGAGCGCTCTCGGTCCAGCGGACCAGTCCGCCCCGGGCCATCGCGTACGCGCTCAACCGGCCGTCTTTGCCCACGAGGATCCAGGATCCGGAAGCGGGGCCCAGGGCGGCAGCGCCCCGGTCGTACACCGCGTCCGCACTGGAAGCGCCGGCCACCTGCTTGTGGGACCTGCGCGCGGATCGCGTAGCCATGAACCGAAGCAGCCTTCCCACATCATCATTCGAACGGAGTTGAGCATACCCCGGCGACTTACTCGCTCAAGAGTGCGTTTATGTTATAGGCCGCGTGACTTCTTTCATCAGTGCGGAAGGGCCGGTCCCCGGGAATGACTGCAGACAGTTCAGGTACGACGACCCCGCCGGCGGGCCGCGCCGCGCGGCGCCGGAGCGCCACCCGCACGCGTACCCGGGGGCAGAAGATCCGCCGGGTCCTGCTGTGGAGCCTCCTCGTCATCGTGGTCGCCCTCGGCGGCGGAGCGTGGTGGACGTACAGCCACCTCAACGGGAACATCCAGAGCGTCGACCTGGACCAGGCGATCGGAGACAACCGCCCGCAGAAGGTGGTGGCCGGCGCCCAGAACATCCTGGTGATCGGCTCCGACTCGCGCGCCGGGGACAACGGCGAGCTCGACGGCGGCAATGTGAGCGGCGCCCGCTCGGACACCACCATGCTGGTGCACATACCCGAGGGCCGGGCGAAGGCCACCGCGATCAGCATCCCGCGTGACACCCTGATCACCCGGCCCGACTGCAAGGGCGAGAACGGCAAGACCGTCCCCGGCCAGAAGCGCGCCATGATCAACGGCGTGTACGGGCTGGGCGGGCCGGCCTGTGTGGTCAAGACCGTGGAGCAGATGTCCGGCATCCGCGTCGACCACTTCATCGAGGTGGACTTCGCCGGCTTCAAGGGTCTGGTCGACGCGCTGGGCGGGGTCACGGTCAACCTGGACCAGCCCATCAACGGCTCCAAGGGCGGCATCAAGCTGGACGCCGGCGAGCACAAGCTCGACGGCACCGACGCGCTGAAGTTCGTCCGTACCCGCAAGGGTTACGCCGACGGCAGCGACCTCGGCCGGATCGGCCTGCAGCAGAAGTTCATGATCGCGATGCTCACCGAGATCAAGAAGCAGGACGCGCTCGGCAACCCGGCCCGGCTGTACAAGCTCGCCGACGCCGGCACCAAGTCGCTGACCACGGACAAGGACCTGGCCTCGCTGACGGCCCTGTCCGACTTCGCGAAGAGCATGAAGGGCGTCGACCCGGCGACCATGGAGACGATCATGCTCCCGGTGGCGTACGACAAGATCGACCCCAACCGGGTGGTCGCCGCCGAGCCGCAGACCACCCAGCTGTGGGAGGCCCTGCGCACCGACCAGAAGATCCCCGCCTCGGCCAAGAAGTCCCCCGCCAAGGCCGGATGACCCTCTGAATGCGCGAACGGCGAGCGGCCGGGCCCCGAACGGGGGTCCGGCCGCTCGCCGTTGCGGCCTGTGTGCCCGGTGTCCCTGTGTCAGGCGCCGGACGCGGGCGGCGCGGGCGGCGTGGGCGGGGCCGTGGGGACGTCCCCGCGGGGGCCTTCCAGCCCCTGGCCCAGCCGGCTGTGCCGGCGGCCGTACAGGTAGTAGACGAAGAAGCCGGCGAACATCCACACCGCGAACCGCATCCAGGTGTCGGCCGGCAGGTTGAGCATCAGCCACAGGGATGCCGCGATCGAGACGATCGGCAGCGCCGGCACCCACGGGGTGCGGAAGGCGCGGTGCAGGTCCGGGCGGGTCCGGCGCAGGATGATGACGCCCAGTGCGACGACCACGAAGGCGAACAGGGTGCCGATGTTCACCAGCTCCGCGAGCTTTTCCAGGCTGGTGAAGCCCGCGAGGAAGGCGATGGCCACGCCGAGCACGAGGGTCGCCCGGTACGGGGTCCGGTACTTCGGGTGGGTGACGGAGAAGAAGCGTGGCAGCAGCCCGTCACGGCTCATCGCGAAGAACACCCGGGTCTGGCCGAGCAGCAGGATCATGCTGACCGTGATCAGGCCGACGGCCGCGCCGAGACTGATGGCACCGGCGAAGAACGGCTGGTCCACGGACTTGAAGGCCTCGGCGAGCGGGGCGGTCGGCGACATCTGCGTGTAGTGCTGCATGCCGGTGACGACCAGCGTCACGACGACGTAGAGCACGGTGCAGATGAGCAGCGAGCCCAGGATGCCGCGCGGCATGTCCCGCTGGGGGTTCTTGGTCTCCTCGGCGGCGGTCGCCACGACGTCGAAGCCGATGAAGGCGAAGAACACGAGCGAGGCCGCGGTGAAGATGCCCATGATGCCGAAGTTGGTGGGCTCGTAGCCGAAGAGGACCTGGATCAGCGGCGCGTGCCAGCCGCTGGTGCCCTCGGGCTGCGGCTGGGCCGGCGGGATGAACGGCTGGTAGTTGTCCGCCTTGATGAAGAACAGGCCGGCGATGATGACCAGCAGCACCACGGTGACCTTGATGGCGACCACGATCGCGGTGATCCGGGCCGAGAGCTTCGTCCCGACGACCAGGATCGCGGTCAGCGCCAGGACCAGGAGGAAGGCCAGCAGGTCGAAGGATCCGCCCGCATCGGGTCCGGACAGCGCGACGGGCAGGTCCCATCCGAGGTTGGTGTGCATCAGGTGGCGCACGTACCCGGACCAGCCGACCGCGACCACCGCGGTGCCCAGGGCGAACTCCAGTACGAGGTCCCAGCCGATGATCCAGGCGGGCAGTTCGCCGATCGAGGCGTAGCTGAAGGTGTACGCCGACCCGGCCACCGGCACCGTCGAGGCGAACTCGGCGTAGCAGAGGGCCGCGAGGGCGCAGACGACGCCCGCGGCCACGAAGGACAGGGCGGTGGCGGGTCCGGCGTTGTTCCGGGCCGCGATGCCCGTCAGCACGAAGATGCCGGTGCCGATGATGACACCGACGCCGAAGATCGTGAGGTCCCAGGCGGAGAGGGACTTCCGCAACTGGTGCTCGGGCTCTTCCGTATCACGGATGGACTGTTCCACCGATTTCGTACGGAAGGGACTGTTCAGATTCGCAGTCACGGGCACACCTCCGAACGGGGCCCCCACGGAGTGAGGGGGGTGCCGGCGCGCGAACGGGCCGGGCGAATCACCCACTCAAGGATGATCCCCCCGGCCCGGGACCCGCAACAGGGCGTCCGCCGGACGGGTGTCCGGCGTGCGCCCCGGCGCGGGATCAGTCCACTGCCGCGGCCGGCTCGCTGTCGTAGCGGCCGTCCAGCTTGGCGACCAGGCCGGTGACCTGCCGCGCGATGTCCGGAGCGGTCAGCCCGATCTCGGCCAGGATCTCCTTGCGGAGGGCGTGGTCGAGGAAGCGCTGCGGGATTCCGAAGTCACGCAGCGGTACGTCGACCCCCGCGTCCCGCAGAGCCTGCGAGACGGCAGCGCCGACGCCGCCGGTACGGCCGTTGTCCTCGACGGTGACGACCACCCGGTGGCGGTCGGCGAGCGGGGCGAGCGCCTCGTCCACCGGCTTGACCCAGCGGGGGTCGACCACGGTGGAGGAGATGCCCTGCTTGTCGAGGAGGTCGGCGATCTCCAGGCACATCGGGGCGAGCGCGCCCACCGAGACGATCAGGACGTCGGGCTGCCGGACCTCGGGGGCCGGGGCCCGGAGCAGGTCCATGCCGCCGATCCGGCCGAGGGCCGGCACGGCCGGGCCCACGACGCCCTTGGAGTACCGGACGACCGTGGGGGCGTCCTTGACCTCCACGGCCTCGCGGAGCTGGGCGCGCAGCTGCTCGGCGTCGCGCGGGGCGGCCAGCCGGAGGCCCGGCACGACCTGGAGGATGGACATGTCCCACATGCCGTTGTGGGAGGCGCCGTCGTCGCCGGTGACCCCGGCCCGGTCCAGGACGAAGGTGACCCCGCACTTGTGCAGGGCCACGTCCATCAGGACCTGGTCGAAGGCGCGGTTGAGGAAGGTGGCGTAGACGGCGAAGACCGGGTGGGCGCCGCCGGTGGCCAGGCCGGCCGCGGAGGTCGCGCCGTGCTGCTCGGCGATGCCGACGTCGTAGATCCGGTCCGGGAAGGCCTCGGCGAACTTGTTGAGGCCGACCGGGTGGAGCATGGCGGCGGTGATGCCGACGACGTCCGGGCGCTCGTGGCCGATCTTGACCATTTCGTCGGCGAAGACGGAGGTCCAGCTGGCGGCCGCGGTCTTCACCGGCAGACCGGTGTCCGGGTGGATGACGCCGACCGCGTGGAAACGGTCCGCCTCGTGCTCCAGGGCCGGGGTGTAGCCGCGGCCCTTCTGGGTGAGGCAGTGGACGATGACGGGGCCGCTGAAGCGCTTGGCGCGCGTGAGGGCGGACTCCAGGGCCTCGATGTCGTGCCCGTCGATGGGGCCGATGTACTTCAGGCCGAGGTCCTCGAACATGCCCTGCGGGGCGATGAAGTCCTTCAGGCCCTTCTTGGCGCCGTGCAGGGTCTCGTAGAGCGGCTTCCCGACGACCGGGGTGCGCTCCAGGAGGTCCTTGCCGCGGGCCAGGAAACGCTCGTAGCCGTCGGTGGTGCGCAGGGTGGCCAGGTGGTCGGCGAGACCGCCGATGGTGGGGCCGTAGCTGCGCTCGTTGTCGTTGACGACGATGACCAGCGGGCGGTCCTTGGCGGCGGCGATGTTGTTGAGGGCCTCCCAGGCCATGCCGCCGGTGAGGGCGCCGTCGCCGATGACGGCGGCCACGTGGTGGTCCTCGCGGCCGAGCACCTGGTTGGCCTTGGCGATGCCGTCGGCCCAGCCCAGCACGGTGGAGGCGTGCGAGTTCTCGATGACGTCGTGCTCGGACTCGGCGCGGGAGGGGTAGCCGGACAGGCCGCCCTTGGTGCGCAGGCCGGTGAAGTCCTGGCGGCCGGTGAGCAGCTTGTGCACGTAGGCCTGGTGCCCGGTGTCGAAGAGGACCTTGTCCTTCGGGGACTCGAAGACCCGGTGCAGGGCGATCGTCAGTTCGACGACGCCGAGGTTGGGGCCGAGGTGCCCGCCGGTCTTGGAGACCGCGTCGACGAGGAAGGACCTGATCTCTGCGGCCAGCTGGTTCAGCTGCTCCGGGCTGAGCCGGTCCAGATCGCGCGGTCCCTTGATGCGGGTCAGCAGCACCCGTGCCTCCTTGCAGTTGCTGGCTGGTCCGTCGAGTCTAATGTTCCCCCCGAGCGCTACGTCATCGGGCGGTCCTGAGCGGGCAACGGTCTTGTCATATGTGGGCACATCCGTACGAGCCCACACCACACGTTCGAGCGGCCGTGCGCACGGAGGTGCCCGGCGCCACGTTCGGTGGCGCCGGGCACGGGTACGGCGTACGGGCCCGGAGGGAGGGTGTCCCCTAGGCGCGGCCTGCGGTCTTCTGCGTCTTGCGGGTGACCGAGTCGATCACCACGGTGGCCAGCAGCACCGCACCGGTGATCATGTACTGGATCGGTGTGGCGATGCCCTGCAGGGCGAGACCGTACTGGATCGATGTGATGACCATGACGCCGAGGAGGGCGTTCCAGGTCCGGCCGCGGCCACCGAAGAGGCTGGTGCCGCCGATCACGGCCGCCGCGATCACGTTCATCAGCAGGTCGCCGGCGCCGGCGCTCTGGTTCGCCGCGGCGATCTTGGAGGCCCAGAAGAGCCCGCCGACGGCCGCGAAGGTGCCGGCGATGGCGAAGACCGCGATCCGGACGCCGGTCACGTTGATGCCCGCGCGCCGGGAGGCCTCGACGCTGCCGCCGAGAGCGAACACCTTGCGGCCGAAGCCGGTGCGGCGCAGCAGGAAGTCGGTGCCGACCAGGACCAGCAGGAAGAGCAGCACCGCGAGCGGCAGGCCCTTGTACTGGTTGAAGACGGCCGCGGCGGTGAAGGCGACGGCGGCCAGCAGGCCGGTGCGCAGCGCGATCTCGGCGAGCGGCCGGGAGGGGACCCCGGCGGCGGCCCGCCGCTTGGAGTCCAGGAAGGACGACAGGAAGAACACCGCGACCGCGACCGCGGCGAGGCCGTAGGCGGCCGCGACGTCGGAGAAGTAGTACGTGGTGAGCTTGCCGACCACGCCCTCGGAGTCCAGGTTGATCGTGCCGTTGCTGCCGAGCAGCTGGAGCATGAATCCGGACCAGAAGAGCAGGCCGGACAGGGTGACGGCGAAGGCCGGGGCCCCGATCCGGGCGAAGAAGAAGCCGTGGACGGCTCCGATGAGCGCACCGCCGGCGATGGCGGCGAGCACGGCGAGCCATTCGTTCACGCCGTGGGTGACGGCGAGGACGGCGACGATCGCGCCGGAGACACCGCTGACCGAGCCGACCGAGAGGTCGATCTCGCCCAGCAGCAGCACGAAGATGATGCCGACGGCCATCATGCCGGTGGCGACCATCGTGACGGCGATGTTGTTGATGTTCTCGGCGGAGAGGAAGTTCGAGTTCAGGCTCTGGAAGATGATGCAGATGACGGCCAGGCCGATGACGACCGGGAGGGAGCCCAGGTCGCCGGCGCGCATCTTGCGCTTGAACTCGTGCAGGTAGCCGGCGAGGCCTTCCTCGCGCACCAGCAGGCGCGGGTCGACCGCCGGGATGGCGTCGTCGGCCGCGGCCGGGTTGACCACCTGGTGGTCGACCGGGACGGTGGCCGGCTTCGACGTGTTGTCGGTGCTCACTTGCGAGCCTCCCCGGTACGCGCCGCCCGGCGGGTCACGGCGTTGTCCGTGGCGCCCGTGATGGCGGAGATGATCTCTTCCTGCGTGGTGTCGGCGACGTTGAAGACGCCGTTGTTGCGGCCCAGCCGCAGGACCGCCACCTTGTCGGCGACGGCCTTCACATCGGCCATGTTGTGGCTGATGAGGATGACGGCGTGACCGCGTTCGCGCAGCCGCTCGACCAGGTCGAGGACCTGGGCGGTCTGCTCGACGCCGAGGGCCGCGGTGGGCTCGTCGAGGATGACCAGCTGGGGCTCGCCGAGCATGGAGCGGGCGATCGCCACGGTCTGGCGCTGGCCGCCGGAGAGCGAGGCGATGGGGATCCGGACGCTCGGGATGCGGATGGAGAGGGTGGTGAGCAGCTCGCGGGCGCGCCGCTCCATCTCCACCTCGTCGAGGACGCCGCGGCGCTTGAGCTCGCGGCCCAGGAAGAGGTTGCCTACGACATCGATGTTGTCGCAGAGCGCGAGGTCCTGGTAGACCGTCGCGATGCCCAGGTTCTGGGCGTCGTGGGGCTTGTTGATCGAGACCGGGCGGCCTTCCCACTCGATGACCCCGTCATCGATGGGGTGGACGCCGGCGATCGTCTTGACGAGCGTCGACTTGCCGGCGCCGTTGTCGCCGACGAGGGCGACCACCTCGCCGGAGTGGATCTCGAGTTCTACGTCGGTGAGGGCCTGGACGGCGCCGAACCGCTTCGAGACCCCTCGCAACGCCAGCACGGGCGCAGCGGACACGTGAATCATCTCCTTCGCCGCCTGACCGGCGGGGATGCCTTGCATTAACGATTCTGCACCGGCGCCCCGCGGATGGCGGGGGGAAGAGGGGGCGGGGCGCCGGAGAGGGTGGGGGCGCGGGCCCCCGCAGGGGCCCGCGGCGGACTTACTTGAGGCCCAGGGAGGCGCAGGCGGCCGCGTACTTCTCGGTGCAGATCTCGTCGGCCGTGTAGACGCCGTCCTTGATGACGGTGTCCTTGATGTTGGCCTTGGTCAGCGAGACGACCGGGACCAGGACGGACGGAACGCCCTTGGTGGTGGGGCTGTCCACGGTGGAGGTGGTGACGCCCTCGAGCTTCTCGCCCTTGGCGAGGGCGACGGCCATCTTCGCGGCGGCCTCGGCCTCCGGCGCGTACGGCTTGTAGACGCTCATGAACTGCTCGCCCGCCACGATGCGCTGCACACCGGCGAGTTCGGCGTCCTGGCCGGTGACCGGCGGCAGCGGGGAGACGCCGGCGGCCTTGAGGGCGGTGATGATGCCGCCGGCCATGCCGTCGTTGGCGGAGTAGACGCCGACGATCTTGTCCTTGCCGAGGGCCGAAATGGCCGCCGCCATGTTGGTGTTGGCGTTCTCCGGCTTCCATTCCTTGGTGTCGTACTCCTTGCCGACGGTGACCTTGCCGTCGAGCTCGGAGTGCGCGCCCTGCTTGAACAGCTTGGCGTTCGGGTCGGTGACCGAGCCGTTCATCATGACGATCTGGCCGCTCTTGGCCTTGTCGCCCAGGGCCTCCAGCAGGGCCTTGCCCTGGACCTTGCCGACCTCTTCGTTGTCGAAGGAGGTGTAGGCGTCGATCGGGCCCTCGGCGAGGCGGTCGTAGGCGACGACCGGGATGCCGGCGTCCTTGGCCTTCTTCACCGAGCCGGCGATGGCCTTGGAGTCCACGGCGTCGACGATCAGGACGTTCACCTTGTTGGTGATCATCGTGTCGACCTGCGAGTTCTGAACGGTCGGGTCCTGCTTGGCGTTGGCGTAGACCACCGTGCCCTTGCCGCCGGTGAGTTCGGCGACCTTCTTCTCGATCAGCGGCTTGTCGAACTTCTCGTAGCGCGCGGTCTGGTTCTCCGGCAGGAGCAGGCCGACCTTGATCGCGTCGCCCGCGGGCGCTGCGGAGTCCTTCGCCTTCTCGCCCGACTCCTTCGCACTGCCACAGGCGGCGAGCGAGGCGGCCATCGCGGTGGCGGCTACGGCAACGGCGGCTCTACGCATACGCGTGTTCATTTCTTGAACCTCCCTGACGAGGCCGCAACGCTGCGGCCGAGGTGGATGTGAGTCAACCCCGGCCCCAGTTTGTCGTCAAGGAGTGAATCCTTAACGAGATGACAACGGTGCCATCCGTTATCTAACTGAAGACAAGAGTTGAGGGGTCTGCGCCCCGCCGCCCTTGCCCAGCAAAAGCGTCGAATCGCCCATCTCGCTCAACACCAGGGCCAGGGCGCCCAGCACCTCGGCCCGGCCGCCCAGAGAACCCGTCAGCACCGACAACTGCCGTGCCGCGCTGGGGATCGCGTACCTCCCGACGGATTCACGTATGGGAGCCAGGACGAGTTCACCGGCGTCCGCGAGAGAACCGCCCAGGACCACCCGGCTGGGGTTGAGCAGGTTGCACAGGCTGGCCACCCCGCTGCCCACGTGCCGGCCCACGTCGGTGATCACCCGGCGGCAGCCGGGATCACCCTCCCGGGCCAGTTCGACCACGCGCTCCATGGTGAGTTCGGGGCCGTGGCTGCCCTGCAGCAGCGGCAGGACGTAGCGGGCCGCGGCGAAGGTCTCCAGGCAGCCCCGGTTGCCGCAGCGGCACACCGGGCCGGACTCGTCCAGGGTGATGTGCCCGATCTCCCCGGCGGTGCCGCCCGGCCCCCGGTAGATCTGCCCGTTGATGACCAGGCCGGCGCCGACGCCGCTGGCCACCTTGATGTACGCGAGGTCCTTGACCCCGCGGCCGCTCCCCCAGACCAGCTCGCCGAGCGCGCCGAGGTTGGCGTCGTTGTCGACGTACACGGGCACCCCCAGCCGCCGCGAGAGCTCGTCGCGGGGGTTGATGCCGGCCCAGCCCGGCAGGATCGCGGTGGAGCCGAGGGTCCCGGATTCCACGTCGATCGGGCCGGGCACGCCGAGGCCGACCCCGATCACCTTCTCCCGGACCGTCCCCAGGCTCTCGATCAGCCGCCCGACCAGGTGTTCCGCCCGGTCGAACCCGTCCACCCAGGACGCGTCCACGTCCAGCGGCTCGGACTCCTCGGCCAGCACCTGGTGGGCGAGGTTGCCGACGGCCACCCGCAGGTGGGTGTGGCCGAAGTCGACGCCGATCACGATGCCCGCGTCCCCGCTGAGCGAGACGCTGCGGGCCCGCCGGCCGCCCGCCGAGGTCGGGGTGACCTCCACGGTCCCGCCGTCCTTGAGCTCCCGGACGATGTTGGAGACCGTGGCCGCCGACAGTCCGGTGGTACGGGCGATCTCCGCCTGGGTCAGCGAACCGGCGAGCCGGACGGCACGCACCACCCGCTCGAGATTCGCGCGGTGCAAGGACGACTGCGAACCCGGAGTCTCCGCCACTGATCCACTCCTGCCATATCTCCAACTTGTGAACCCTAAGTCGAGCCCGCGGCCTTCCTGACGTCAAGAGGAGGAACCGACCGAAAGTACGAGAAAGGACACTTCGACTTCGTGCTACGGTCGCTGCGGCGCCGGTCCTCTGCGGCTTTCGAGGCCGGACCGGGCGCCTGACACGACAGCGCGACGCGAGGAGGTGTTCGGGATGAGTCCCGACCGAAGTCCTTGCCGCGCCCTCGTCGGCTGACCGGCCGACCGCCGTTCTTCAGTAGATCCCCTTCTTTTCCCTTCCGCATGCCCTGATGCGCACCGCTGCGCCCCCGAGGGCTGCGACACACCCATGCCGACCTGCGGGCGCGGCCGCTCCGTGCCGCCCTCCGCCGGTCCATGACCACTCTGTGTGACCGCGCGGCTCCGTGCTGCCCGGTTCCGCCCAGAGGGAGGTTTCGTCATGACCATGCTCACCCCCCGTACCCCCCGGAAGCTCGGCCCGCCGGGCCGGGGCCGCCGCGAGCGCAAGGCCGCCGAGCTGGAGGCCCGCACCCGCCGGGTCGGCGAGCAGCTCGCCTCGGTCAGCGCCCGCCCCGCCGTACGGGTCCTGCAGTCCGTGGACTCCTCGCACCACGGGCTGACCCACGCCGAGGCCGCACTGCGGCTGGACCGGCACGGCGCCAACGAGGTCGCCCGGGAGCGCGCCCCGCACTGGTTCGTCCAGCTGGCCAAGGCCTACTGCAACCCCTTCATCGCGGTCCTGGTCTTCCTCGCCGCGGTCATGTACTGGCAGGACCCCGCGGACCCGGGCGTGGTCATCCTCTCCGTGATGGTGGGGGTCAGCGGACTGCTCCGGTTCTGGCAGGAGTACCGCTCGGGCCGGGCCGCCGACGCCCTGAAGAAGCTGGTCACCACGACCTGCGCGGTGCAGCGCCGGGCCGGCGGCGGCTCCGGGCCCACCACCATCGAGGTGCCGATGGACCAGGTGGTTCCGGGCGACCTCGTGAAGCTGGCGGCCGGCGACCTGATCCCCGCCGACCTGCGGCTGATCACCGCCAAGGACCTGATGGTCGGCCAGGCCGCGCTGTCCGGCGAATCACTGCCGGTGGCCAAGGCCGACACCCGGACCGAGGACCTGGGCCAGCACGAGACCACCGACCCGGTCGAGGCCGACAACCTCTGCCTGATGGGCACCTCGGTGACCTCCGGTACCGCCACCGGGGTGGTCGTCGCCACCGGGGCCGACACCTACTTCGGCTCGATGGCCGGCTCGCTGGCCGGCGAGCGCCCGCAGACCAACTTCGACACCGGCGTGCGCAAAGTCAGCTTCCTGCTGATCCGCTTCATGCTGGTGATGGTCCCGGTGGTGTTCGCGATCAACGGCCTCACCAAGGGCGACTGGGACGAGGCCCTCCTCTTCGGCATCGCCGTCGCGGTCGGTCTGACCCCCGAGATGCTGCCGATGGTGGTCTCCGCCAACCTGGCCCGCGGTGCGGTCGCCATGTCCCGGCACAAGGTGGTCGTCAAGCGGCTGAACGCGATCCAGAACCTGGGCGCGATGGACGTGCTGTGCACGGACAAGACCGGCACCCTCACCGAGGACCGCATCGTCCTGGACCGGTACCTGGACGTGCACGGCGCCGAGGACAACGAGGTCCTGGAGTACGGCTACCTCAACGCGCACTTCCAGACCGGGCTGAAGAACCTGATGGACCAGGCGGTCATCGACCGCGTCAACGAGGCCGAGGAGGTTGTCGTCGACGCACGGTTCTCGATGGTCGACGAGATCCCCTTCGACTTCGCCCGGCGCCGGATGTCCGTGGTCCTCAACCGCAACCGGCTGGTCGGCGGCCCCGAAGCCGAAGCCGATGCCGCCGGCAGCGCCGGACGCACCGGACCCGCCCGACCCGCCGAGAACGCAGAGCACGTCCTGATCACCAAGGGTGCGGTCGAGGAGGTCCTGGACCTGTGCACCCACGTGGTCGACGGCGGGCGCACCGTCGAGCTGACCGAATCCGCCCGCATCCGGGCGGCCCTGACGGCCGAGGAGAACAACCGCCGGGGCCTGCGGGTGCTGGCGGTCGCCACCCGCACCGTGGAGACGCCCCGCGACACCTACACCGTCGCGGACGAGGAGGGGCTGACCCTGGTCGGCTTCCTGGCCTTCCTCGACCCGCCGAAGGCCTCGGCGGCCGCCGCCCTGCGGGGCCTGGCCGACAAGGGGATCGCGGTCAAGGTGGTCACCGGCGACAACGACCTGGTCGCCGCCCGGGTCTGCGCCGAGGTCGGCATCGACGTCGGGCACGTGGTGCTCGGCCCGGAGATCGACGCCCTCGACGACCTGGGCCTGCGCGCGCTGGCCGCCCGTACGACGGTGTTCGCCAAGGTCAACCCGGTGCAGAAGGCCCGGATCGTACGGGCCCTGCAGGCCGAGGGGCACACCGTCGGCTTCCTCGGGGACGGCATCAACGACGCGGCGGCGCTGCGCGACGCCGACGTCGGCATCTCGGTGGACACGGCGGTGGACATCGCGAAGGAGTCCGCGGACATCATCCTGCTGGAGAAGGACCTGACCGTCCTGGAGCAGGGCGTGATCCAGGGCCGCACCACCTTCGGCAACACCGTCAAGTACGTCAAGATGACGGCCTCCTCGAACTTCGGCAACGTCTTCTCGGTGCTGGTGGCGAGCGCGTTCATCCCGTTCCAGCCGATGCCGGCGATCATGCTGCTGGTGCAGAACCTGGTGTACGACATCGCTCAGCTGGCCACCCCGTGGGACCGGATGGACGAGGAGTACCTGCGCAAGCCGCGGAACTGGGACGCCAAGGGCATCGGCCGGTTCATGGTGACCATCGGACCGATCAGCTCGATCTTCGACATCGCCATGTTCCTGATCATGTGGAACGTGTTCGGGGCGAACAGCGAGGCGCAACAGTCGCTGTTCCAGTCCGGCTGGTTCATCGAGGGCCTGCTGTCGCAGACCCTGGTCGTCCACATGATCCGTACCCGGAAGATCCCCTTCGTCCAGTCCCGTGCCTCCCGGCCGGTGATGGTGATGACGGTGCTCGCGGTGCTGACCGGCCTGTGGCTGCCGTTCTCCCCGCTGGCCGGGTCGCTGGGCTTCGTGGCCCTGCCGGCGTCCTACTTCCCGTGGCTGATCGGGGTGCTCCTCGCGTACTGCACCCTCACGCAGCTGGTGAAGACCCGGTACATCCGCCGCTTCGGCACCTGGCTGTGACGCGCGCCCCGGCCTCACGGCCGGGGCGGCGCCGGGCGGTCGTCCCCGATGCGGCTACTTGAGGGTGGCGGAGGTCAGGCCGGCCTGGATCTGCCGCTGGAAGGAGAGGTAGACCACCAGCATCGGGATCATCGCGATGGTCACGCCCGCGAAGAGCACCGGCAGGTCGGTCTCGTACCCCTGCTGCAGCTGGAGCTGGATCAGGCCCTGGGTGAGCAGGTAGCGCTCGGGGTCCGATCCGGTCTGTGGCTGCATCAGCACCGAGGGCAGGATGTACTGGTTCCACTGGCCCAGGATGTTGAATATCCCGACGCTGATCAGGCCGGGCTTGGCCATCGGGACCATCACCTGGAAGAAGATCCGGGTGTCCGAGGCCCCGTCGATCACCGCCGCCTCGTGCACGGCCGTCGGCAGCGTGCGGAAGAACGAGTGCATGAAGAAGACGGTGAACGGCATCGAGTAGGCGACGTACACCAGGATCAGGCCCTGGTACGTGTTCAGCATGTCGAACCGCTTGACCATGAAGAACAGCGGGACGAGGGCCAGGAAGACGGGGAACATCGCCCCGCTGACGAAGAAGTAGTAGATGAACCGGTTCCCCGGGAAGGGGTAGCGGGCCAGGACGTACGCGGCCATCGACCCGAACAGCATGGTCAGCGGGACCGAGAAGACCATCACGATCAGCGTGTTGGCGAAGTAGTCGCCGATGCCCTTCTCCCAGGCCCGGCCGAAGGCGTCGAAGTGCCAGTTGGAGGGCCAGCTCAGGGCCGACCCGCCGATCTGCGCGTCGGTCTTGAAGGAGCCGAGCGCCAGCCAGAACAGGGGCAGGACGATCAGTACGGCCCAGAGGGCGAGGAAGCCGTGGGAGAAGACGTTGAGGGCGAAGCCCTCGGAGGTGCCCTTGCCCCGCTCCCCGGGACGGCCGCTGCCGCCGGTCCGCTCGGCCGCGGACTCTCCGGGGGCCTTGATCACTGTGGTCATCGTGGTCTCCCGCTCCTAGAACTCGATGCGCTCACGGCGGGTGGCGCGCAGCGTGATGACGGACAGGATCATGGTGAGGACGAGCAGGACCACGCCCATGGCGCAGGCGTAGCCGCTCTTGCCGAAGACCAGGAAGTTGCGCATCAGCACCGTGGCCATGACCTCGCTGTGGTGGTCGGGTCCGCCGCCGAACTGGCCCGAGGTCATCGTCGACACCAGGACGAACATGTCCATGGCGGCGATGCCCAGGTAGACCGCGGAGGTCTGCACGGATTCCCACAGCAGGGGCAGGGTGACCCTGAAGAAGGTCTGGGCGCGCCCGGCGCCGTCGAGCAGGGCGGCCTCGTAGATGTCCTTGGGCACGGACTGCATGGCGGCCGAGAAGAGGACGAGGTAGAAGCCGACCCCGTGCCAGACGACCACCAGCAGCAGGCACCACAGGACGAAGTTGGGTTCGTTGAGCCATTCGACCGGTTCCATGCGGTCGACCAGGCCGAGCTTGATGAGGAACCCGTTGAGCAGGCCGCCCTCGTCGCTGCGGTACACGGCGCCGAAGAGGACCGCGAGGATGGCGAGGGAGAGGACCTGCGGGAAGAAGTAGACGATCTTGTAGAAGCCCGATCCGCGTACGCCCTGGACTCCGCCGGCCCCGCTGCGCCCGCCGGCATTCAGCATGAAGGCGAAGAAGAGGGCGAGCAGGATGGTGACCGCCGGGACGAACACCAGGAGCAGCAGGTTGTGCCAGAGCGCGCCGCGGAAGACCTCGTCCTTCGCCAGTTCCGTGTAGTTGTCCAGGCCGACGAAGTCGAAGGTCGGGGACTGGCCGCTCCAGTTGGTGAAGGAGTAACCGAACGTCTGTACGTACGGCCAGATCACGAAGGTCAGGTACAGCGCGATGGGAGCGAAGAGGAAGCCGACGATGAAACCGGCGCGCCCCTTGCCCTGGGCTACTTGGCTCATGGTGTCCGTCCCTGCGGTACAGGAGATGTCAGCTACGGCGGTTGTTCTTGGCGTTCGGGTCCTGTGCCGCCTTGTTTACCGCAGCCTGGGCCCGCTTGATCCACTCCTTTGGCTGGATCCGCTTGGCCATCAGCTCATTGGACGCGTCCTGGATGGCCGTGTCCATTTCGCTGTACCAGTCGGGGTACAGGTAGTTGAAAGTGTTGTCGCCGGCCGTCTTCAGGGCGGTCACGGCCGACTGGGTGCCCGGCCGGAGCTTCACGTTCGGGTCAACGCCGTCCTTGACCACGGTGAGCGAGTTCGCCTGCTGGGCGAAGAGGGTCGACCATTCGCGGGACAGCATCGAACGGACGAATTCGAGGCCGCCGGCCTTGTTGGCGGCCTTCTCCGGGACGATGAAGGGCTCGCCGGCGCCGGCCCGGATGGCCTCGAAGGGCAGCTTGCTGCCGGCCAGCACGGGCACCGGGAGGAACTGCATGTCGAAGTCGTCCGGAGTCTGCTTGAGCTGCTCGTTCTCCAGCCAGGAGCCGGAGGGGATGAAGGCCGCCTTGTACTGGTTCCAGGCGGTCTGCGACTCCGTGTGGCTGAGGCCGTTGGTGCCCGGCATGAGCAGGCCCTTCTCGACGACCTCGTAGACCGCCTCGACCGCTTCGAGGGCGGCCGCGCTGCCCTCGAAGGCGTTCGGCTCCAGGTTGTCGATCGCCTTCATGGCGTCCAGACCGCCCTTCTTGGCGATCAGGTCCATGATGACGACGTTGATGTAGTACGGGTGCTTGCCCTGGTGGGCCAGGCCGCCGATGCCCGCCTCCTTGGCCTTCGTACAGACCGCGAGGAACTCGTCCCAGGTCTTCGGCGGGGTCCAGCCCTTCTCCTTGAAGAGCTTGCCCGAATACCAGAACCCGAAGACCGTGTACACGTAGTTGAGCGCGACGAACTTGCCGCCCTGGGTGCCCTGTTCGATGGTGCCGGCGATCAGGACGTCTCGGACCGTCTTGTTCGGGTCGTCCAGCGAGGGCGCGTCCAGCACGGGGGTGAGGTCGGCGAGCTGGTTGGCCTTGAAGAGCACGTCCAGCTTGATCTTCTGGGCGCCGGAGTCGTCGACGACGTCCGGCGGCGTGTTGTTGTTGAACCGGGGCTGGAGCTTGGAGGTGATCTCCTGGGTGCCGAGGTGGGTGCTGGTGGTCCCCCACTTCTTGTCGAACGCGGCTTCCCAGGCCTTGGCGTAGTCGTCGCCGAACCCGCCCTTGAAGATCACCACGTCGAGCTTGCTGCCCTTGGCCACGCCGAAGGGGTTGTCCGCGCTCTTGGGAGCGGCGGACGGGCCCTTGGTGGGCTCCTCGCCGCCCGAGGCGCAGGCGGACAGGAAGCTCATCGTCGGCACGGTGATCAGTCCGAGTGCCGCGGAGCGCTTGATCAGGTCACGGCGGCCGAGGCCCTCACCGGTGGATGCCATGCTCATGTCCTCGCCTTCGTCAGAAGTGTGAAGGAGGCAGGAAAACACGGCAGTTGCCGTGCATGCGGACATCTCCGCAGCTCCCCGCCGTCCCCCGGCCCGGGGCCGCTCGTACCGCGATGGCCCGGACGCGCACAGGTATAGTCCACTTCCGCTCGGCTCAGCAAGATCGTGCACAAGGATGGCTGCGGGCTTTTCCGAGTTGAGACCTGTCCGTCATCTGGCACCGCCCGCACGAAAAGCGGAAGGGCCGTACCCCCTTAACGGGGATACGGCCCTTTGGTGCCGGTGTTCAGCCGCGACTAGCCGCGGATGAGGTTCCGGAGCACGTACTGCATGATGCCGCCGTTGCGGTAGTAGTCCGCCTCACCGGGGGTGTCGATGCGGACGACCGCGTCGAACTCCACACCGGTGTCGGTGGTGACCTTCACGGTGCGCGGGGTGGTGCCGTTGTTCAGCTCCTCCACACCGGTGAAGGAGAAGGTCTCCTCGCCGGTCAGGCCCAGGGCGGCGGCCGAGGCGCCCTCCGGGAACTGGAGCGGGAGGACGCCCATGCCGATCAGGTTCGAGCGGTGGATGCGCTCGTAGGACTCGGCGATGACGGCCTTGACGCCGAGCAGCGCGGTGCCCTTGGCCGCCCAGTCGCGCGAGGAGCCGGAGCCGTACTCCTTGCCCGCCAGGATGACCAGCGGGATGCCGGCGGCCTGGTAGTTCTGCGAGGCGTCGTAGATGAAGGAGACCGGCGCGCCGTCGACGGTGAAGTCGCGGGTGAAGCCGCCCTCGGTGCCCGGCGCGATCTGGTTGCGCAGGCGGATGTTGGCGAACGTACCGCGGATCATGACCTCGTGGTTGCCGCGGCGGGAACCGTACGAGTTGAAGTCGCGGCGCTCGACGCCGTGCTCGGTGAGGTACTTGCCGGCCGGGGTGTCGGCCTTGATCGCACCGGCCGGGGAGATGTGGTCGGTGGTGACCGAGTCGCCCAGCTTCGCCAGCACGCGGGCGCCGGCGATGTCGGAGACCGGGGTGGTCTCCATGGTCATGCCCTCGAAGTACGGGGGCTTGCGCACGTAGGTGGACTGCGGGTCCCACTCGAAGGTGTTGCCGGTCGGGATCGGCAGCGCCTGCCACTGGGCGTCGCCCGCGAACACGTCCTGGTAGGACTTGTTGAACATGTCCTCGCCGATGGCGTTGGCGACGACGTCGTTGACCTCGGCCTCGGAGGGCCAGATGTCCTTGAGGAAGACCGGGTTGCCCTCGGTGTCGATACCGATGGCGTCCTTGGTGATGTCCACCTTCATGGAGCCCGCGATGGCGTACGCGACGACCAGCGGCGGGGAGGCCAGGTAGTTCATCTTGACGTCGGGGTTGATCCGGCCCTCGAAGTTGCGGTTGCCGGAGAGCACCGAGGTGACCGCGAGGTCGTGCTCGTTGATCGCCTTCGAGATCTCCTCGTCCAGCGGACCGGAGTTGCCGATGCAGGTGGTGCAGCCGTACCCGACGAGGTTGAAGCCCATCTTGTCGAGGTAGGGGGTGAGGCCGGCCTTGTCGAAGTAGTCGGTGACGACCTTCGAGCCCGGGGCCAGGGTGGTCTTGACCCACGGCTTGCGGGTCAGGCCCTTCTCGACCGCCTTCTTGGCCACGAGCGCCGCGGCGACCATGACGTAGGGGTTCGAGGTGTTGGTGCAGGAGGTGATCGCGGCGACGGTGACGGCGCCGTGGTCGATCTCGAACGAGGTGCCGTCGGCCAGGGTGACCGGGGTGGGCTTGGACGGGGCGCCGTTCGGGTGGTTCGCCGGGGCGTCGGAGGCCGGGAAGGACTCCTTGCCCGCCTCGTCCACGTCGTCGACGTAGTTGCGCACGTCCTGCGCGAACTGTTCGGCGGCGTTGGCGAGGACGATGCGGTCCTGCGGGCGCTTCGGGCCGGCGATGGAGGGGACGACCGTGGAGAGGTCGAGCTCCAGCTTCTCGGAGAAGTCCGGCTCGGCGGCCGGGTCCAGCCACAGGCCCTGCTCCTTGGCGTACGCCTCGACGAGCGCGACCTGCTGCTCGGAGCGGCCGGTGAGCTTCAGGTACTTCAGGGTCTCGCCGTCGATCGGGAAGATCGCGGCGGTGGAGCCGAACTCGGGCGACATGTTGCCGATGGTGGCGCGGTTCGCGAGGGAGGTGGCGGCGACGCCCTCACCGTAGAACTCGACGAACTTGCCGACGACACCGTGCTTGCGCAGCATCTCGGTGATGGTCAGCACCAGGTCGGTGGCGGTGGTGCCGGTGGGCAGCTCGCCGGTCAGCTTGAAGCCGACGACCCGCGGGATCAGCATGGAGACCGGCTGGCCGAGCATCGCGGCCTCGGCCTCGATGCCGCCGACGCCCCAGCCCAGCACGCCGAGGCCGTTGACCATGGTGGTGTGCGAGTCGGTGCCGACCAGGGTGTCGGGGTAGGCCTGGCCGTTGCGGACCATGACCGTGCGGGCCAGGTGCTCGATGTTGACCTGGTGGACGATGCCGGTGCCCGGGGGGACGACCTTGAACTCGTCGAAGGCGGTCTGGCCCCAGCGCAGGAACTGGTAGCGCTCCTTGTTGCGGCCGTACTCCAGCTCCACGTTCTGGGTGAAGGCGTCCTTGGTGCCGAACTTGTCGGCGATGACGGAGTGGTCGATGACCAGCTCGGCCGGGGCCAGCGGGTTGATCTTCGAGGGATCGCCGCCGAGCTCCTTCACGGCCTCGCGCATGGTGGCGAGGTCGACGACGCAGGGCACGCCGGTGAAGTCCTGCATGATCACGCGGGCGGGCGTGAACTGGATCTCCTCGCTGGGCTGCGCCTGGGAGTCCCAGTTGCCGAGCGACCGGATGTGGTCGGCGGTGATGTTCGCGCCGTCCTCGGTACGGAGCAGGTTCTCCAGCAGGACCTTCAGGCTGTACGGCAGCCGGGCGGAGCCCTCCACCTTGTCCAGCCGGAAGATCTCGTACGACTCGTCGCCCACCTGCAGCGTGCTACGGGCGTCGAAGCTGTTCGCCGACACGACAGTCTCCTTCATGCATGAATTCGCGCGTTCTACCGCATCCTGCCGCTTGTGCAGTCTGGCCATTCCGCTAAGGTAAGGCTAAGTTAGGTAACCCTTACCTGCGGGGCGGCTGCGGCTCACCTTTGGCAGATATCTCGATGTCGAGATAACTCTAGTGCATCGTCGCGCGATGGTCATGCACGGGGCCGAGTGTCCTTGCCTGCATGCCCGCCCGCCCTGCCTTCCGGCCGGGGCCGTGAGGACGCGCGGACCAGCAGAGCGGAGGGGACGGTCAGCCCGCCGGAGCGGAACGGGCGGCCGGGCCGGGCGGGGTCGTGCTCGATCCTCTCGACCAGCGCGGCGACCGCCGCCTCGGCGGTCAGCTCCGGGTTCAGGGTCACCGTGGTGACCGGGACCCCGGCCGTCTCGTACGCCGGGTCCTCGCTCGCGCAGACCACCAGCAGGTCGGCCGGCACGGCCAGGCCGTGGCGGGCCGCGGCGGCCAGCACCTGGCGGCCCCCGGGGTCGTAGAGGGAGTAGACCGCGTCCGCCTCGCCCCCGGCGAACACCCGGTCGAAGGCGCGGCCGTCGGCGTCGTCCGGCTCGAAGCGGACCGGCAGCACCGGCCGCCCCCGTTCCGCACACCACTCCTCGTACGTCCGGGTCACCGCATGCGTGTAGTACTCGCTGCCGAACCCGCCGTGCAGCGCGATCCGCCGGGCACCGGCCGCGGCCAGATGGCCGAGCACCTCGCGGGTGGTCGCCGCGTGGTCGTTGTCCACCCAGGTGTCGCCGGGGCGCGGGGCGGCGGGCCGGCCGTCGAAGACCACGGGGATGCCGCGGGCGCGCAGGGCCCGCAGCACCGGATCGCCCTCGGGGCTGTCGAGCAGCAGCATTCCGTCGACGGCCAGGGTGTGCCAGAGCGCCTCGGCGCCCCGCTCGGCGGGCAGCGTGGTGAGGGCGTACCCGCGGGCGTGGGCGGCGGAGGTGGCGGCGGTCAGCCACCGGGAGAAGTAGGTGACGGCGACGTAGTTCCAGGAGGACCCGGCGAAGGTGGTGACGGCCAGGCCGAGCGTGCGGGTGCGCGGGGCGCGCGGGGCCCCGTACCCGAGGCCGGTCGCGACCTCGCGGACCCGGCGGCGGGTGGCGTCGGCGACCCGGCCGGTGCCGTTGAGGGCGTGCGAGACCGTCGCGGTGGACACCTCGGCGGCGCGCGCGATGTCGGCGATGGTCGGTCCTGCGGGCACGCCGGTCATCGTACGGATCCCGGCCCGGATTCCGTAGGGGCGGGAGTGGCACCGGAGCGGGCCGCGGTCCTGGCTCCGTCCGGGTGCCGGTGCGGAATCCGTCGTCCGGGGCGGGTTCTGGTTAAGGGGTTAATCACCCAGTGTCCTGGCCACAGCCAACGTTTGGAGTGGTCATGACGTCTTCTCTGTCCCGGCGGGGACTTCTCGCGGCCGCGGGTGCCGCCGGCGCGGCGGGTCTGCTCGGCGCGGCGGAGGCCGGTACGGCCCATGCGGCGACGGCACCCGTCCCGGCTCCGGGGCAGGCCGCACCGGCCCGCGGCCCCCGGTCCGCCGCGCTGATCATCCACAACGCCCGGGTGTTCACCGGGACCCCCGGCCGGGCGCCGGTGGAGGCGGTGGCCGTCGGCCGGGACGGGAAGATCCTCGCCACCGGCAGCGGCTCCGCCCTGAGACGGCTGATCGGCCGGGACACCGAGGTGGTCAACGGCCGCGGCAACACGGTGATGAGCGGGATCCACGACGGCCACGTCCACCCCCTGGGCGCCGGCGACCGCTCGCTGCGGCCCTCCCTCGACGGCGCGGAGACCACCGTCGCCGAACTCCAGGAGATCCTGCGCGGATTCCTCGCCGACACGGGCGGCGGCACGGCTGCCGAACCGGACGGCTGGCTGGTGGTGGAGGACTGGAACCCGGTCGGGCTGCTGCCCACCGGCACGGTGCCGCACCACTCCCTGCTGGACGCCCTCCCGACCCGCCGGCCGGTCGCACTGGTCGGCGGCGACGGCCACAACATGTGGGTGAACCGGCGCGCCCTGGACATTGCGGGCATCACCTCCGCCACGCCCGACCCGGCCGGCGGGAGGATCGTCAAGGACGCGGCCGGGAAGCCGACGGGGGTGCTGAAGGACGACGCCCAGGAGCTGGTGAAGCGCCACATCCCGGCGCCCACCCGGGAGCAGCTGGTGGCGGCCTGCGCGAAGGTGCTGGAGCAGGCGGCCGCCTCCGGTGTCACGACCATGATGGATGCGCTGGCCGGGCGGCACGAGCTGGAGCTGTACCGGGCGCTGTCGGCGGCCGGGAAGCTGCCGCAGCGGATCGTGCCGGCGCTGCGGCTGGAGGTGGAGCAGACCCGGGACCCGGCGGGCGCCCTGGCGTACGCGCGGGGCCTGGCCCGGGAGTTCGAGGGGGTGCGGGGGCTGCGCTTCGGCATGGTGAAGGTGTTCCTGGACGGGGTCATCGAGTACCCGGCACAGACCGCGGCCCTGCTGGAGCCGTACCTCGACGGCACGACCGGGAAGCCGACGGCCAACCGCGGCGAGCTGTACACCTCGGCCGCCGAGTACGGCCGGCTGACGGCCGCGTTCAACCGGGCCGGCTGGCAGATGCACGCCCACGGGCTGGGCGACCGGGCGGTCCGGACGGCCCTCGACGGGTACGCGTACGCCCGCCGCACCACCGGGCAGCGCGACCCGCGCAACGCGATCGCGCACCTGCAGATCGTGGACCCGGCGGATCTGCGGCGCTTCGCGCAGCTGGGCGTCGCGGCCTGCATGCAGCTGCAGTGGGCGGCGCGGGACACCTGGACGATGGAGGCCCTGCTGCCGTACATCGGCCCGAAGCGGCACCGCTGGATGTATCCGGCACGCAGCCTGGAGCGGGCCGGGGCCCGGCTGACCGGCGGTTCCGACTGGCCGGTGGACGCGCTGCAGGTGTGGAACCAGCTGCGGACGGCCATCGACCGGCGGGGCGCGCACGGGAAGGGCGAGCTGTACCGGGAGCTGGAGGGGCTGAGCCGGTCCTCGGCCCTGCGGATGCACACGCTGGGCACGGCCTGGCAGCTCCGCCAGGACGGGCTGACCGGGACGGTGGAGCAGGGCAAGGCGGCGGATCTGGTGCTGCTGGACCGGGATGTGACGCGCTGCCCGGTGGCCGACATCAGCGACACCCGGGTGGAGCTCACCCTGGTGGCCGGGCGTGCGGTGCACGACGTGCACTCGGCGGCCGGGCGGGCGGCCGCGGCCCGGCTGTCCCGCGCGGCCTCGGGCGCGCGCCCCGCCTCGTACGCCTCGGTCCACCCGGCCGGCCGCCACCACGCCTGTGGCCACTGAACAGCAGCCGTGACCGTTTTGCGAGTTCTACCCCGAACCGGTATGGATGGCCGGGTTTACCGGAACACTCCATGCTGGTGAAGGCGGCTGCCGGGGTGCCGCAGAGCACATCTGACGGCGGGTAACACCCGTCTGCCACACCCAACGCGAGCGCAATCTCATATCTGAGATACCGTGCACCCATGGCAGACGACTACCTCGTACGCATCGGCAAGCTCATCCGTGACGCCCGGCAGCACCGGGGCTGGACACAGAGTCAGCTTGCCGATGCGCTCGGCACCAGCCAGAGCGCAGTGAACCGGATCGAGCGCGGCAACCAGAACATCAGCCTTGAGATGATCGCCCGAATCGGTGAAGCGCTCGACAGCGAAATCGTCTCGCTGGGTTACGCCGGCCCCATGCACCTGCGGGTCGTCGGCGGCCGCCGCCTGTCCGGCGCCATCGACGTCAAGACGAGCAAGAACGCGTGTGTGGCGCTGCTCTGCGCGTCCCTCCTCAACAAGGGCCGCACCGTCCTGCGCCGGGTCGCCCGCATCGAAGAGGTCTACCGGCTGCTGGAGGTCCTGGGCTCCATCGGCGTCCGCACCCGCTGGATCAACGGCGGCGTCGACCTCGAACTCGTGCCCCCGGCCCGCCTCGACATGGACGCCATCGACGCGGAGGCCGCCCGCCGCACCCGGAGCATCATCATGTTCCTGGGCCCGCTGCTGCACCGGATGGACCAGTTCCGGCTGCCCTACGCGGGCGGCTGCGACCTGGGCACCCGCACCATCGAGCCGCACATGATCGCGCTGCGCCGGTTCGGCCTGGACATCACCGCCACCGAGGGCATCTACCACGCCAAGGTCGCCTCCGGCGTCTCCCCCGACCGCCCGATCGTGCTGACCGAGCGCGGGGACACGGTCACCGAGAACGCGCTGCTGGCCGCAGCCCGCCACGACGGCGTCACGGTCATCCGCAACGCCTCCTCCAACTACATGGTCCAGGACCTGTGCTTCTTCCTGGAGGCGCTCGGCGTGAAGGTGGAGGGCATCGGCAGCACCACCCTCACCGTCCACGGCGTGCCCACCATCGACGTGGACGTGGACTACTCCCCCTCCGAGGACCCGGTCGAGGCGATGAGCCTGCTGGCCGCGGCCGTGGTCACCGAGTCCGAACTGACCATCCGGCGCGTCCCGATCGAGTTCATGGAGATCGAACTCGCGGTCCTGGAGGAGATGGGCCTGGACCACGACCGCTCGGCGGAGTACACGGCCGACAACGGCCGCACCCGCCTGGTCGACCTCACGGTCCGCCCCTCCAAACTCGAAGCCCCGATCGACAAGATCCACCCGATGCCGTTCCCCGGGCTGAACATCGACAACGTCCCGTTCTTCGCGGCCATCGCCGCCGTGGCCCAGGGCCAGACCCTGATCCACGACTGGGTGTACGACAACCGCGCGATCTACCTCACGGACCTCAACCGCCTCGGCGGCCGCCTCCAGCTCCTGGACCCCCACCGCGTCCTGGTCGAGGGCCCGACCCGCTGGCGCGCCGCGGAAATGATGTGCCCCCCGGCACTCCGCCCGGCGGTGGTCGTCCTCCTCGCGATGATGGCGGCGGAAGGCACGTCGGTGCTGCGCAACGTGTACGTCATCAACCGCGGCTACGAGGAACTGGCGGAACGCCTCAACTCGGTGGGCGCCCAGATCGAAATCTTCAGGGACATCTAAAGGCCGCGAATCCGGACCCCGCCCGACCCGGGCGGGGTCCTTGGCGTAAAACCATCTGGATCATCCGGGCAGAACAGGCATCCTTCACAGAGGCACTGACGGTGTCTCAGAGCTGAAGGGGTGGGGGATGGGGCTTCCGGAGCCGGTGGGACGGCAGTCGGACGTGGCGTACCTGCCCGCGGCCGGCCATCACGTGGTTCTCGGTACGGCGGGAACCGGCAAGACCGTGATGGCCATGCTGCGGGCGCTGTACTTGTCGGATCCAGGAGTGGCGGGATCCGGCAGAACTCTGCTCGTGACCTACAACAACGCCCTCGTCTCCTACCTCAAACACTTCGCCGGCGAAACCGACCGGCTCGACATCCGCACCTACGGCCGGTTCGCCCGCGGCTTCCTGCATCACCACGGCGCCATGAAGGGCCAGGCGATTGCCCCGTCCTACATTCGTCGGCGGCTGATCCGGTCCGCGCTCAAGGCTGTGGCCTCGAAATACGCGACGCACAAGTTCTTCGAGAGGGATCCCGGATGGTTCGAGGACGAGATCGCCTGGATCTCCGGTATGGGCCTGCGCACTTGGGAGGCGTACGAGGCCGTTGACCGGCTGGGCCGCCGGACGCCCCTCAGCGTCTCGCTGCGCGAGGTCGTGTGGAAGATCGCGGAGGAGTACCGGCTGCAGCGGGCAGCGGCGGGCCACGCGTACGACTGGCACGACATGGCCGCCGCCGTGCGCGACCACCAGGCCGCGGACGACGGGCCGCGGATGTACCGGCACGTGATCATCGACGAAGGCCAGGACCTCTCCCCGGAGGAGATCCGGTCCCTCGCGGAGGTCGTCGACCCCGAGGGCTCTGTGACCTTCTTCGGCGACTACGCCCAGCAGATCTACGGGCAGGGCATGTCGTGGCGGGCCTGCGGCCTGAAGGTGGCCCGCGTCGAGATGTTCAAGGACAACTATCGCAATTCGACCGCCATCGCCGAGTTCGCCATCGCCCTGAGCGAGTTGCCCTTCTTCGGCCGCACCGACGAGCTAGTGCCACCGGTCGCGCCCCGCTCCAAGGGTTCGCTGCCCACACTTGTCGCGTGCGCAGACCGCGCACAGGAGGTATCGGTGATCCGGTCGACTGCCCAGCAGCTGGGCCAGGTGGGGACGGTCGCCGTACTCGGCCGTACCTGGGCCGATGTGGACGAGGCCTGCGCGGGCCTGACGGTCCGGCGGATCGACAAGGACCAGAAGTTCCGCTGGGACTACGCGCCGGGGGTGTACTGCACCACGTACCACTCAGCGAAGGGCCTCGAGTTCGACACGGTCCTGATGCCCTTCTGCTCTGGGGACACCGTGCCCCTCCCCGAGGTGGTCAAGGCCCTGGGCGTGGACGACGCGGACGAGCGGGAGTCGAAGCTCCTCTACGTCGGCATCACTCGCGCCAAGTCGGACCTGGTCATCACCTACAGCGGAACGAAGACGCGCCTGCTGCCCGAGGGCGACGGCCTGTGCGCGGAGGTGCAGCCGTGACCCGTACCAGTGGCCTCGCCCTGGCCGAAGCGCTGCAACGGAGCAAAGCCACCCGGCTCGCTCACTTCACCCCTGCCCGCAGCTTCCCGCATATCCTGCGCGACGGGGCGATCCGCAGCAGCAAGGACCTCGCGGAAGCGGCACCCGAGCAGTTCACCCCCACCGATCGCGAGCGGTTCGACCAACATCCCGACAAGGTCTGCTGCACCTTCCAGTTCCCCAACGGCTACTACCTGGCACAGGCTCGGCAGAAGCCCGACCACCAGAACTACCCGGACTGGATCTGCCTGTTCCTGGACGTGGAGCTGGCCCTGCGCGAAGGCACGCTCTTCGCGCCGTGCAACGCGGCGAGGCAGAACGGCGCGCGGCTGCGCCCTGGCCCCGAGGCGCTGCTGGAACTCTTCGCCGCGACGAGCGATAACTGGCCACGCGGAGCGGGCCATCTGCAGGGGGCCGCCACCAACTTGCAGGCGGAGGTGCTGGTACCGGGCCCCATTGAACTCAAACACGTACTGGCCGTCGCCATGCCCAGCCACGAGGCAGTGACCAACGAGCTGGCGCGGCTCCGCGTCCTCAAGGCAGAAGTACCGCCTTTGACCTGGCTCGTGGAGCCGGTGCTGTTTGATAGGAACCGACTGAGCAGCCGCGTGCGCAACGGGCCTCCCCTCACCGAGGCCGTCTGGGTGCCGCCGCAGAGTGATGGGATGACCCGGTGACCGGACAGAAGCCGGCAGACCTGTTGGACCGTACCCGCGGCCTGCTGTTCGGGGCGGCCGTCGGTGATGCCTTGGGCTGGCCACAGGAGCAGCGCAGCGGCATCGTCGGAGGCCAGGCCTCGCGCACCACAGCGCCGGCTCTCGCCTTCCGCCCGTGGCTGCGCTGGGCCGGTAGCCAGTACAACCGCTACCGGGACCCGGTCGCAGCGGGCGAGTACAGCGACGACACCCAGCTGCTGCTCGCCACGGCTCGCGCCTGCCTGCGCGGAGACGACTGGCGAACCTGGCTCACCGAAGTCGAGCTCCCGGCATGGCCGCTCTACCAGCGCGGTGGCGGTCGGGCCGTGCTCAGCGCGTGCCGCAGCTGGCAGGCCGGTGCCCGTCCTTGGGAGGGTCAACGCACGAAAGCCGGCGCCTACTTCAACGCCGGCGCGAACGGCGTGGCCATGAGGATCGCGCCCCACGCCGTCCACACGCTGACCGACTCCTCTCCCGAGCGGCTGATGTCGCGTGTGGTGGCCGACGGGGTACTGACCCACGGGCATCCGCGCGCGCTGCTCGGCGCGGCGGTCTACGCCCTGGCCATCCGACACACGCTCCGTCAGCAGGACGCCGGCGAGTACGGGGACGTCGTGCTCGCCGTGGCCGACATGCCACAGTGGCGCGACCCCGTCCTCGCGCGCGGGGCCCTCCCCGAGGGCTGGTCGGCCGCCTTCACGGACGCCACCGGTGGTTCGTTCGACACAGCATGGGCCGACACCGCTCGGGAGATGGACGAGCTGCTCGCAACGGCGCGATCATCTTTGGAGCGGGCTGCCCTTGCCGACGACGCGCAGACCCTCGCGGCACTCGGCTGCTTCGACAAGCAGCGCAACGGCGCGGGAACCGTCTCGGCGGCCGCCGCCTGCTACCTGGCGGCACGTTCCTCCGTACGTCCGACCATGGGGCTGCTCAGGGCTGCCTTCCTGGACCGTGCCGATACCGACACGCTCGCCTCGATGACCGCCGCGCTGCTCGGCGCCCTGCACGGCACGGACTGGATCGCGCCGCTCATGCGCGAGGTACAGGACGACGCCTGCCTCTCGCGCACGGCCGCCGCGTTGATCGAACCGCTCCCTGCCGCGGACGCGACCGAGAAGGAGCGCCCGGAGGTGCAACAGGCCCAGTGGCTCAGCTCCCTCGCGGAGGACGGGAGCACGGAGCGGTTCGTTGACGGCCGCGCTGTGACACAGGTGCGGCATTACAGCCTGGACAGCAAGAGCCAGGACGTCACGCGCTTCGCACTGACCCTGGACGACGGCCAGTCGCTGTACGTGGATCGCGCGGTGAAGCGGGGAGGGTCTCCGGCCCTCGTAGGGCAGGAGCCACCTGCCGCACCCGCCGCGACGGTGACCCGTATGGCCATCCACGTACGCAACCTCGCGGAGACCCGGAAGTTCTACGGCGAGGTGCTCGGGCTTCCTGTGCAAGACAGGGGGCCTGTGCTCTATGTGACGCCCTGGCTAGCCCTGTTGGAGATGTCGGGCCCCCTGGACACTCCGACGGCAGGACCGTTGCAGTTCACCGTGCAGACCTCGGACCCGGCGCGCATCTCGGCCATGGTGGAGAAGTACAACGTGCCGGTCACCCCGCGGGGGCCCCGCGACATCCCGGGCTCTCTGCGGGTGATCGACCCGGACGGCCACGAGGTCCTGGTTTGGCCGGTGGATGGGCGTCCCGTCGCATAGCAGGACCTCGTGGCGGTATGCCGTCTCAAGGGGAACGGGTCCTCGCCATCCGTGGCGGAGGCCTCGCGCGTCTCCGAGATCGTCACGCGGTGGCTGGAGGGGCAGACCCAACCCCCGCACATACCAGCGCTACGAACAACGGGTTGGAGGACTCCTCCCTCAGACTCGTCTTCACGAACCTGTCGTCCGCGTTCGACCTCGTCGTGGACGATGAGCTGCTCCGCAACCCACCGCCGGCTTACGTTGACGGCACGGTGGCCGGCCTCAGGCCGGCTTGCGCCACACGGAGACGTGCTTCGCGGAGTCCTGGGTGAACGGCGCCCCGTCCCAGTCCGCGACGCGACGTTCCATCTCGAGCCCGGCGATCCGTGCCATCAGATCGAGCTCTGCCGGCCAGGCGTAGCGGTGCCGGGAATTGCCGCGGCGGTAGCGGACGTCGTCGCCGTCGCCGTCGCGGGTGAAGTGGTGCGAGACGAGAATCTGCTCGACGAGGTCGAAGGTGTCGAAGCCGAGATGCTGCTCGGAGACGTCGAACGGCACCGCGACCTGGCCGGGCGGCAGGAACCGCAGCGGCGGCACGCCCAGCTCGATGACGAATCGGCCGCCGGGCTCCAGATGACGTGCGGCGTTGCGGAAGCACTCGACCTGCTCGTCCTGCGTGAGCAGGTTCGTGATGGTGTTGTAGACGAGATAGACCAGGGAGAACTCGCCGGGAACGACGGTGGTGGCCATGTCCCCGATGACCACCGGGAGAGCGTCCTCGTCGATCTTGCGCCGCAGCACCGCTGCCATGTGCTCGGACAGTTCGATGCCCACGACCGGCACGCCGCGTTCCCGGAGCGGGACGCCCACCCGTCCGGTCCCGATGGCGAACTCCAGTGCCCGGCCGTCTCCGGCGAGCTCGGCGAGGAAGGCGAGAGTCGGTCCGAGAACGGCGGCCGAGGACATCTCGGTCTCCTCGGCGTCGTAGCGGTCGGCGGTCGCACGGGTCCACAGCTCACTGTTCGTCACGGGTGGCCACTTTGCCGGGTACCGAGGGGCGCTGTCGACGCATTTCCCTTCCACCTGCTCCGATCACACGGTTCGGGGCGGGCCGGTACTTGACCCTTCTCTGCCAGGCCCGCACCTCCGGCTTGGGCACGCCGCGAACCGCACGGCCCTGCGGGGGATCGCCGAGCCGGGCAGTTCGTCCGGCCCGGCGATCCCGGGTGGTTCATGCGGAGACGGGCGGCCGTTCGGCGGCGATCGTGTCGAGCAGCAGTTTCGCGGCCACCGTCGTCCCGTCGGTGCGGATCGTGGCGGCCACGGCGGCAGCCCGTGCGCGGGTTTCGGGGGTCAGGGCCGTCCGGAGTGCGGCCGACAGGGACTCGAAGGTCGGGGTCGGGCCTTCGTGTGCCGCGCCGATGCCCAGCTCGGCCACCCGGCCGGCCCAGTACGGCTGGTCCACGAGCTGGGGGACCAGCACCTGGGGAGCGCCGGCCCGGGCGGCCGCCGTCGTGGTGCCCGCGCCGCCGTGGTGCACGACGGCGGCCACCCGGCGGAACAGCGCCTGGTGGTTGACCTCGCCGACGGCGAAGCAGTCGTCCTGGTCGTCGATCAGGCCGAGGTCGGCCCAGCCGCGGGAGACGAGGACGCGGCGGCCCTGTGCGCGCACCGCCTCGACGGCCACCCGGGCGACGTCCGTCGACTCGCGCATGGGCATGCTGCCGAAGCCCACGTACACCGGCGGTTCGCCGGCGTCCAGGAACGCCTCCAACTCGGCCGACAGCGGCCGTTCGTCCGGCAGGATCCACACGCCGGTCTGTACGACGTCCAGGTCCGCCGGCTCCTGCCACGGCGCCAGGACCGCGTCGGCCGCCAGCCACGGCCGGTCGGTGAAGACGTGGCTGCGGACGTCGTCCACCGGCGGCAGGCCGACCGACACCCGGTGAGCGTTGATCCCCGGGCCGTACAGCGCGTTGAAGGCCTGGGCGTTCAGATCCCACATCTCCCGGTTGTCGGTCATGCCCGGCGGGAACGGCCAGAGCGGCAGCGGGTGCGGCTCGTGGTACGGCGACGGCAGCATGGACGGGAAGTAGCTCACGTACACGAAGGGGATGCCCAGTTCCTCGGCCGCCGACCGCGCCGCGGCCACCGCCGGAACCAGGCCGGTCGCCACCACCGCGTCACATCCCTCGGCCGCCGCCGCGACCGCCTCGTACTGCGCGGCCACCAACGCGGCCGCGCGCTGGGGCAGACCCTCGGCCGACGGCGCCGTCGTCCCGGTCACCACCGTGCGTACCGGCTCGGCGGCCGGCACCAACTCCACACCCACACCGGCCAGCAGCTTCGCGAACTCCTCGTCCGGCGGCGCGCACACCCGCACCTCCGCGCCGAGTTCCCGCAACCGCACCGCGAGCCCCACCATCGGCTGGACATCCCCGCGCGACCCGTACGTCGACAACAACACGCGCACTTGCGACTCCCCGTTTTCTGCATGTTCTGGCCTAGGTTGGCGATTCTGCGGCACGCCCCGGGTCTTGCCGCAAGCCCCCTCGTGCGCTATACGTTGAGAGTGGAAAGGCGTGGGTACTCCCCTTTCCCTCCCCGGTAGGTCTTCCAAGTGGCTTGCACGGCACCCGCATTCATCGCAGGGCGAGCGGGGTCTCGGATCCGACGCGGGTCAGCTTCTCCGGGTTGCGGACGTAGTAGAGGCCGGTGATGCGGGCGTCCTCGACACGGACCGCCATGACGCCGTCGAGCTCCCCGTCCAGGTACACGAGGAGTGCCGGGTTGCCGTTGGCCGTGGTGGGAGCGACGGTGATCGGGAGGGTGTTCTTGCCGAGGCCGCCGGCCATGAAGTGGGCCACCCTGTCGGCGCCGACGACCGGGCGCAGCGCGGCCCGCTTGACGCCGCCGCCATCGCTCACCAGGACGACGTCCGGGGCGAGTACGTCGAGGAGGTCCTGCGGGTTGCCGGTTTCGAGTACGCGCCGGAACGACTCCAGAGCCGCCCGGGTCTCGCTCGGGGAGACCACCGTGCGGGGGCGGCGGGCCTCCACGTGCCGGCGGGCGCGGTGCGCGATCTGGCGAACGGCTGCGGGGCTCTTGTCGACGGCGGCCGCGATCTCGTCGTAGCCGACATCGAAGACCTCGCGCAGCACGAAGACGGCGCGTTCGGTCGGCGACAGCGTCTCCAGGACGAGCATCATCGCCATCGACACACTCTCGGCGAGTTCGACGTCCTCGGCCACGTCCGGCGCGGTGAGCATCGGCTCGGGCAGCCACTGGCCGACGTACGACTCCCTGCGGCGCTGCATGGTGCGCAGCCGGTTGAGCGACTGCCGGGTCGTGATCCGGACCAGGTAGGCACGCCGGTCGCTCACCTGCCCCAGGTCGACCGCGACCCACCGCAGCCAGGTCTCCTGGAGGACGTCTTCGGCATCGGCCGCCGATCCGAGCATCTCGTAGGCGACGGTGAAGAGCAGGTTGCGATGGGCAACGAACGTCTCGGTCGCCGGGTCGGTGGCGTGATCCACAGCAAGGTCCTTTTCATTGACAGCCGTTCGATCATGAGACACCGCCCGGCCGACCGCTGTGACAACGCGTGAGACAGATCACTCCACCGCACAGAGGGGGAGCCGATCCTGGGGCCCGAGCCCTTCGAGCGCCTGCGCCGTGCGCACTGCGCTCAACCCGTGAACGCCAGCCTCATTGCCCAGCCGACGGGCGCTCCGCGCCACGCGACGTTCCGTCGTCACATCGCCGGTGATGATGGTGCCCTCGTTCCTCCCTACCGATGCCGCCCGCTTCCCGGACGCGGAGATGCGCTTGTTCACGGGTGGTTCGTCGGGAGCGCCGACAGAACGAGGCACTTTCAGCGTGTGTGCGCAGGCCGCGGACAGCGGGGCGAACAGGGCAGCTCAGCGTAGCGAACAGCCCGCGCAGCGGGCTAGCGGACGGCAATGCCCATTCAGCGCCTCGGGCGAGCCGGAACCGGGTCAACGGCATGACCGACCCGGGCAGTTGGGTGGCCGGGCCGGGTTTGGCGGGATTCGGACCCGGTGGGGGCGGGGGGTCGCCCCGGGGTCGGCCTGAGGGGCAGAATCGGGAGCACGGTTCGGGACGAGGGAGCGGCTGTGGCAGTGGTGGATGGCGTCGGTACGGGGATTCCGGAGCTCGCCGGGGCACCGTTGGTCGGGTCCCTGTTCGACCTCAAGAGCGATTCCCTCGGCACCTATCTGCGGGCCCGGCAGCAGCACGGGGACGTCGTACGGATCAGCGCCGGCCCGCCCGGGCTGCGGGCCGAGCTGCACTGCGTGTTCTCCGCGGAGGGCGCCCAGCAGGTGCTGGCCTCGGAGGCGGCCAACTTCCGCAAGGACAACGCCCTGTACCAGGAGGTGCGGGACTCCTTCGGCAACGGCTTGCTGACCAGCCAGGACGAGGACTACCTGCGGCAGCGGCGGCTGGTGCAGCCGCTGTTCACCCGCCGTCGGGTGGACACGTACGCGGGCGCCGTCGCCGCCGAGACGCAGGCAAGCATCGACGCCTGGCGCGGCGCCCCCGGCGCGGTGGTCGACGTGGCCGAGGAGATGATGGCGCTGGCGCTGCGCGCGGTGGCCCGGATCCTGTTCGGCGCCGATGTCGAGGCCACCGTCGAGGTCGTGGACCGGTGTTTTCCGGTCATCACCGAGTACGTGCTGCGGCGCGGCTACTCCCCCGTGAACGTCCCGCGCAGCTGGCCGACCCCGGGGAACCAGCGGGCGGCGGCCGCGATGGCCGAGCTGTACGGGGTCTGCGACGCGATCATCGCCGACAGGCGGGGAGCCGGCGTGGAGCCGGGCGAGGACCTGCTGACCCTGCTGGCGGCCGCGGAGAACGCCGACGACGCCTCCTTCGACGCGGCCGAACTCCGCGACCAGGTACTGGTGTTCCTGCTCGCGGGGCACGAGACGACCGCGACCTCGCTGGCCTTCGCGCTGCATCTGCTCGCGCTCCACCCCGAGCAGCAGGACCGGGCCCGGGCGGAGGTGTCCCGGGTGCTGGGCGACCGTCCGCCGGAGGCCGCCGACCTGGACCGGCTGCCGTACCTGACGCAGGTGCTGAAGGAGGCCATGCGGCTGTACCCGGCGGCCCCGGTGATCGGGCGCCGGTCGGTCGCCGCCACCGAGATCGGCGGGCACACCGTACCGGCGGGGGCGGACGTGATCCTCGCCCCGTGGGTCACCCACCGGCATCCGCGCTACTGGCCGGACCCGGACCGCTTCGACCCGGAGCGGTTCACCGCGGAGGCGGAGGCCGCCCGGCCGCGGTACGCCTGGTTCCCGTTCGGCGGGGGGCCGCGGGCCTGCATCGGCCAGCACTTCTCGATGCTGGAGTCGGTGATCGCGCTGGCGATGATCCTGCGGGAGTACACGTTCGAGCCGGTGGACCGGGACATCCCGGTCAGCACCGGCATCACCCTGCGCGCCGACGGCCCGGCGCGCTGCCGCATCCGCCCCGTCGGATGACCAGCCTGAGGACCCGTCGGATGACCAGCCGCAGGACCCGCCGGTGAGACGGGCGCGGTGGCCGTGAAGCTGTCCTGGGGCATCACCGAGCACGGGACCTGGCGGCTGGCCGCCGCGGCGCCCGCGCCCGCCCTGCGGCCGGGCGTGCGCGGGTACCGCGGGTACCGGGTGTCGATGGACCTGCCCCAGCGCCGGATCGAGATCCCGAACGGCACCGTGACCATGGTGGTCAACTTCGCGGATCCGGTGCGGGTCTCGAAGGCGGGCTCGCCCGGCCCCGGAGTGCCCTACCGCTCGCTGGTCAACGGCCTGCGCACCGACGCGACCCTCGGCGAGCACGGCGGACGGCTGCACGGCGTCGAGATCCACTTCGCCCCGTGGATGGCGTTCACCGTCTTCGGGACGGCCATGCACGAACTGCGGGACCGGCTGGTTCCGCTCCCCGAGCTGCTGGGCGTCGAGGCGGACCGGCTGCAGGCCGGGCTCGCGCGGGCCGCCGGCTGGCAGGAGCGGTTCGAACTGCTCGACGCCGTACTGCTGGAACGGGCCGCCGCCGGACCGGTGGCCGCCCCGCAGACGGTGTGGGCCTGGCAACGGCTGCTGCGTACGGGCGGCCTGCTGCCGGTCGCCGAACTCGCCCGCGGCACCGACTGGAGCGCCCGCCGGCTGGAGCAGCGGTTCCGCGAGCAGATCGGGCTGTCCCCCAAGTCCGCCTCGCGGGTGCTGCGCCTCCAGCGGGCGCTGCGGATGCTGACCGGCGGGCGGCCCGCCTCCGAGGCGGCGTCGGCGTGCGGGTTCTACGACCAGGCCCATCTGCACCGGGACTTCCGGGAGATGACGGGGTGCGCGCCCGGCCGGTTCCTGTCCTACCGGGGCGGGGGCGGGCGCCCGGTGGACCGGGTGCCGGGGCAGGTGACCAGCGTGCTGCTCTGAAACCGCCGTGGGCCCCGATTCCGTGAGTGCGGTTTTTTCCAATACCGGATCCGGCCGCGCTGGCAGGATGGCGCCCACCTGATCCGACGGGCGCACGGGGGTGGGGCCGGGCGGTGCACTCCGCCCCGCCCCCCCCCCCCCCCCGGCCCCGGGGGGGGGGGCCCGCCCCCCCCCCCCCCGCCCCCCGCCGCCCGCCGGATCCTGGACGGCCGGCCCGGCCACCCTCCCGCCGGCCCGGTCACCCCCTCCCGCCGGCCCGGTCATCTGCCCGCCGCCCGGTCACCGCCCGCCGGCCCGGTCACCGCCCGCCGGCCCGGTCACCGCCCGTCGGCCCGGTCACCTGCCCGTCGGCCGGTCACCGCCCCCGCCCGGTCCCTGCCCGCCCGCCGGTCACCTGCCCGCCGGCACGTGGTTGCCCTGCAGGCGTTCGAGGTCCGCGGGCCGGACCTGGATCGCGAAGAGCGCGATCAACGCCCCGACCAGGGTGAACAGGGCCGCGACCACGAACGCCGCCGAGACGCCCGCGGTGAGGACCTCGTCGCCCCAGGGGTCGGGGAGCCGATTGGTGCGTTCGAACATCAGGAGCTGACCCGGCCGGGCCGTGGCCAGGAAGGCCGGCACCTGCTCTTCGGCCTCGTTGCGGCTGGCCGTGCCGAACACGGTCACCAGGATGGACAGGCCCAGCGAGCCGCCCACCTGCTGCGTGGTGTTCAGCAGTCCGGAGGCGGCGCCCGATTCCCGGTCCGGGACGTTGGACAGTGCCATCAGGGTCAGGGACACGAACTGCATGCCCATGCCGAGGGCGAAGAACAGGATCGGCCCCAGGACGCTGCCCAGGTAGGTGGAGTGGATGTCGGTCCGGGTCAGCCAGCCCAGGCCGGTGGCCGCGGACAGGGCCCCCAGCACCATGAAGGGCTTGGGCCCGAACTTCGGCAGCAGGTGTGCGGTGATGCCGGCGCCGACCGCGACGACCACGCTGACCGGGAGGAAGGCGAGGCCGGCCTGGATCGGGCTGAAGTCGAGCACGTTCTGCACGAACAGGGTGAGGAAGAAGAACATCCCGAAGATCGCGCAGGCCAGGAAGAGCATGATGCCGTACGTTCCGGACCGGTTGCGGTCGGCGAACATGTGCAGGGGGGTGATCGGCTGCCGCGAGCGGCGCTCGATCAGCAGGAAGGAGCCGAGCAGGACCACGGCCGTGCCGAACGAGGTCAGGGTCAGCGGGTCCCGCCAGCCGTCCTGGGCCGCCCGGATGAACCCGTACACCAGGGACACCATGCCGAGGGTGCCGGTCAGCGCGCCCGCGAAGTCGAAGTGTCCGGGGTGCCGTTCGGATTCCCGGATGACCCGCGCCGCGAGCAGGGCGATGACCAGCGCGATGGGCACGTTGACGAAGAGCACCCAGCGCCAGTCGAGCCATTCGACGAGCATGCCGCCGGCCAGCAGGCCGATGGCGCCGCCGCCCGCGGAGACCGCCGCGAACACGCCGAAGGCGCGGTTGCGGGCGGGACCTTCCCTGAAGGTGGTGGTGATGAGGGCCAGGGCGGTCGGTGAGGCGACGGCGCCGCCGACGCCCTGGAGGGCGCGGGCGGCCAGCAGCTGGCCGGCGTTCTGGGCGAACCCGCCGAGCAGCGAGGCCAGTCCGAAGACGAGCACGCCGGTGATGAACACCCGCCGCCGGCCCAGGATGTCGCCGGTGCGTCCGCCGAGCAGCAGCAGTCCGCCGAAGGTGAGGGTGTAGGCGCTGACCACCCACGACAGGCTCTCCGTCGAGAAGCCGAGGGCGGTCTGGATGTGGGGCAGGGCGATGTTGACGATGGTGATGTCGAGAACGACCATGAGCTGACACGAGGCGATGACGAACAGTGCGAGTCCGTTGGCGCGCTCTCGGGCCTTGCCGTCGGTCCGGTCGGTGGATGGCGGAGCCTTGCGGTCCACCCTTCCGACGCTAAGCCCGCCCCGGAGACGTCACCACCCGAATGGCCTAGAGCTGTGGTATTTCACATGTCACACTTCTGCCTCATGGACGCGTTTCTCGATCTCTCGGCCCGCACGCAGCGATTCACGTTCGGCGCCCCGCGCGCCTTCGCCTTCGGCGACGGCGGGCGCCTGCTGTACTTCCTCCGCTCCTCGGGCCCCACCGACCCCTTCGACAGCCTCCGGGTCCTCGACACCGCGACCGGTACGGAGACCCTGCTCGCCGATCCCCGCGCGCTCTCCCCCGAACCCGGCGAACTGCCCGTAGCCGAGCGCCGGCTGCGCGAGCGCACCCGCCTCGTTGCGGCGGGCATCGGCTCGTACGCCCTCTCCGGCGACGGCCGCACCGCGGTGTTCGCCCTGTACGGCCGCCTCTACCGGGTCGCCGCCGACGGCACCGGCGGGCCCCTGGAGATCCCGGCCGCCGGGCCGGCCGTCGACCCCCGCCCCAATGCCGACGGCAGCCGCACCGCCTACGTCACCGACGACGCCCTGTACGTCTCCCCCGGCGGCCGGATCAGCCCGGACGACGGCGCCCGCTGGGGCCTCGCCGAGTTCGCCGCCGCCGAGGAGCTGGGCCGCTCCCGCGGCCACTGGTGGTCCCCCGACGGGGAGACCCTGCTGGCCGCCCGGGTCGACGAGACGGCCCTGCAGCGCCGCTGGTTCACCGACCCCGCCCACCCCGAGCGCCCCGCCGAGGACTTCGCCTACCCCGAGGCGGGCGGCCCGAACGCGGAGGTGCAGCTGTGGGTGCTGGGCGGCCGGGACGGCAGCCGGGTCCGGCTGGACTGGGACGCCGGCACCTACCCGTACGTGTCCGAAGCCGGCTGGGAGAGCGCCGACGAGATCCTGCTGACCGTGCACGACCGGCTCCAGCGCTGCGCGCTGCTGCTCTCCGCCGACCCGGCCACCGGTGCCACCCGCGAGCTGTCCCGCACCACCCACCCCCAGTGGGTGGACACCATGCTCCCCGGCACCCCGGCCCGGCTGTCGGACGGCCGGATGATCACCGCTGCCGACACCCCCGGCGGTGCGGCCCGCGCCCTCGCGCTGGACGGCGTCCTGCTCACCGGCGAGGACGTCCAGGTGCGCCGGCTGGCCGGCGAGCACCAAGGGGGCCTGCTCATCGAGGCGGGGCTGCGCGACCCGGCCGAACAGCAGGTGCTGCTGCTCGACCCGGACTCCGGCAAGCTCACCCCGGTCGCCGACGGGCCCGGGGTGCACAGCGCCGTCGCCGCCGCCGGAACCCTGCTGCTGACCTCGGCCGGCCCGGACGGCGTCCGCAGGACCGTACGCACCGCCGACGGCCGCGAGTTCACCCCGGCCGACCTGTCCGAGCCGCTGCCCTACCGGGTGGTCCCGCAGCTGGCCCGGGTCACCGAGCACGCCCTGCCCACCGCCGTGGTGCTGCCCCGGGACCATGTGCCCGGCCGCCGGCTGCCCGTCCTGCTCCAGGTGTACGGCGGTCCCGGCTTCCAGGACGTGTCCGCGGAGCCGCGCCGCTGGCAGCACCGCCAGTGGTGGGCCGACCAGGGCTTCGCGGTGGTCACCATCGACAACCGCGGCACCCCGTACGTCTCCCCCGCCTTCACCCACGCCATGTACCGCGACTTCTCCGAGGTCACCCTCCGCGACCAGGTGGCGGGCCTGCGGGCGCTCGGCGAACGGCACCCGGACCTGGATCTGGACCGGGTCGGCGTCAAGGGCTGGTCGTACGGCGGCTACCTCGCCGCGGCGGCCGTGCTGCGCCGCCCCGATGTGTTCCACGCGGCCGTGGCGGGCGCCCCGCCCACCGACTTCCGGCACTACGACACCGCCTACACCGAGCGCTACCTGGGTCTGCCCCAGGAGAACCCGGAGGTGTACGAACGGGAGTCGCTCATCGGGGACGCACCCGCCCTGACCAGGCCGCTGATGCTGATCCACGGCCTCGCCGACGACAACGTGCACCCCTCGCACACCCTGCGGCTCTCGCAGGCCCTGACCGACGCGGGCCGCCCGCACCAGGTGCTGGCGCTGCCCGGGGTCACCCACATGACCCCCGGCGGGACGTACGAAAAACTCGCCGTGCAGGAGCTGGAGTTCCTGCGCACCGCACTGGCCCGCTGACACCCACCACCCCCACCCGGCCCCGCCACCGCGCCCAGCGCGGGCGGGACGGCGAAGGGCCCCGGAGACGCCGTTGTCTCCGGGGCCCTTCCCTTCCTCCCGCGGGGCCCCGTCAGTCCCCGGGGAAGTGGCAGGCCACCTCGCGCCCCCGGACGGTCTGCAACGACGGGCGGTCCGTCCGGCAGACGTCCTGCGCCTTCGGGCAGCGCGGATGGAAGCTGCAGCCGGGCGGCGGGGCGGCCGGGCTGGGCGGATCACCGAGCAGGGTGATGCGCTCCCGGCGGCGCTCGGCCGCCGGATCGGGCAGCGGTACGGCCGACAGCAGCGCCCGGGTGTACGGGTGCTGCGGGTCGCCGTACAGGGACTGCTTGTCGCCGATCTCGACGATCCGGCCCAGGTACATGACGGCGACCCGGTCGCTGACCCGCTTCACCACCGACAGGTCGTGGGCGATGAACACGTAGGCCAGGCCCAGTTCCCGCCGGAGCCGCTCCATCAGGTTGACCACCTGCGCCTGGACCGAGACGTCCAGGGCGGACACCGGTTCGTCCGCGATGACCAGGCGGGGGCCGGTGGCGAGGGACCGGGCGATGCCGATGCGCTGCGCCTGGCCGCCGGAGAACTCGTGCGGGTAGCGGTCGATGTGCTCGGGGATGAGGCCGACCAGATCCATCAGCTCGGCCGCCCGGCGGCGGGCGTCGGCCGCGCTCCAGCCCTGCACCAGCAGCGGGTCGGAGATGATCCGGGCCACGGTCTGCCGGGGGTTGAGGGAGGAGTGCGGGTCCTGGAAGACCATCTGGAGGTGGCTGCGCAGCGGCCGCAGCGCGCCCTGTGACATGCGGGTGATGTCGTGCCCGTCGAAGGTGACGCTGCCGGCGGTGGGTTCCAGCAGCCGCACCAGCATCCGCCCGGTGGTGGACTTCCCGCAGCCGGACTCCCCGACCAGGCCGAGGGTCTCCCCGGCGGCCAGGTCGAAGGAGACACCGTCCACGGCCCGCACCGGGGCACCGCGCCGCCCGGTCGCGGACCGCTTCCCGGGGAAGGTCATGGTGAGATCGCGTACGGAGAGCAGGGGGGTCACTGCGCCACCTCCAGGGCGGTGCCCGCGAAGTGGCAGGCCGCCAGCCGGTCCGCCGCGGTGTACGGGCGGAGTTCGGGGCGTTCGGTCGTACAGCGGTCCCGGTGCTCGGCCGGGCCGGCCGCGGCCACCGCGCAGCGCGGGGCGAAGGCGCAGCCGGGGGCCGGTTCCCGCAGCGAGGGCGGGGAGCCGGGGATGGCGCGGAGCGGCTGGTCGTCGGTGTCGTCCAGGCGGGGCAGGGAGTCGAGCAGGCCCCGGGTGTAGGGGTGTGCCGGGTCGGCGAACAGGTCGTCCACCGGGGCCTGTTCGGCGGCCCGGCCGCCGTACATGACGAGCACCTCGTGGGCGACCCGGGCGACCACGCCCAGGTCGTGGGTGATCAGGACCACGCCGAGGCCGCGGTCCTGCTGGAGCCTGGCGATCAGTTCGAGGACCTGGGCCTGGACGGTGACGTCGAGGGCTGTGGTGGGCTCGTCGGCGATCAGCAGGTCGGGTTCGCAGGCCAGGGCCATGGCGATCATCGCGCGCTGGCGCATGCCGCCGGAGAACTGGTGCGGGTACTCCCCGGCGCGGCGGGCCGGTTCGGGGATGCCGACCTCGCCGAGCATGTCGACGGCCCGTTTGCGGGCGGCGGCCCGGCCGGTCCGGAAGTGCACCCGGAAGTGCTCGGCGATCTGCTCGCCGACGGTGTAGTAGGGGTGCAGGCTGGACAGCGGATCCTGGAAGATCATCGCCATTCTGCGGCCGCGGAGCCGGGACAGTTCCCGCTCGCTCAGGCCGGTCAGCTCCTGCCCGGCCAGGGCGATGGAGCCCTCCACGCGGGCGTCGCGGTGCAGGCCCATGACGGCGAGGGAGGTGACGGACTTGCCGGATCCTGATTCGCCGACGATGCCGAGGGTGCGGCCGGCCTCGACGGTGAAGCCGAGGGAGTCGACGGCGGTGACGGTGCCGCGCGGGGTGGTGAAGGCGACGCGCAGATCGCGTACTTCGAGCAGTGGAGCGGTCATCAGTACCTCACCCTCGGGTCGACGACGGCGTACAGGAGGTCGACCGCGAGGTTGGCGACGACGATGAAGAAGGCGGCGAGCAGGGTGACGCCGAGGACCACGGGCTGGTCGGAGCTGATCAGGGCGCCGTAGAAGAGCCGGCCGATGCCGGGGAGTCCGAAGATGGACTCGGTGATGACGGCGCCGGCGAGCAGGCCGCCCAGGTCCATGCCGAAGATGGTGAGGATGGGGGTCATGCCGGAGCGCAGGCCGTGTTTGACGACGACGGTGCGTTCGGGCATGCCTTTGGCGCGGGCGGTACGGATGTACGGCTCGGCCATCGCCTCGATCATGGAGCCGCGGCTCTGCCGGGCGTACATGGCGGCGTAGAGCAGGGCGAGTGCGGTCCACGGCAGCAGCAGGTTCGAGGCCCAGCCGAGGGGGTCGTCGGTGAAGGGCTGGTAGGTGGGGTAGGGCAGCAGGCCGCCGATGCGGATGACTCCGTGGATGAGCATCACGGCGGTGAAGTAGACGGGCAGGGAGGCGGCGGCGACGGCGCCGACCATCAGGGCCTTGTCGACGGCGGTGTCCTTGCGCAGGGCGGCGGTGACGCCGGCGCCGAGGCCGAGGAGGAGCCAGAGGGCGGCGGCGCCGACGGCGAGCGAGGCGGAGACCGGCAGCCGGTCCATCAGCAGGTCCCAGACGGGCAGCGAGTTCTCGTAGCTGTAGCCCAGGCAGGGGAAGTCGCAGCGGACGGCGTACTGGCCGGTGCCGAGGGTGCGGCCGGTGAAGATGCCGGTGAGGAAGTCGGCGAAGCGGCTCAGAAGCGGCTGGTCGAGGCCGAGGTAGTGGCGTACCTCGGCCAGGCGTTCGGCGCTGCAGGTCTTTCCGCAGGCGGCCGCGGCCGGGTCGGCGGGCAGGACGTAGAAGATGAGGAAGGTGACGGCCGCGATGGCGAGCAGGACGCCGGCGAGGGCGAGCAGCCGGCGCACCAGGTAGAGGATCATGTGCGGCCGCCCCTGGGGTCGAGGATGTCGCGCAGGGCGTCGCCGAGCAGGGTGAAGGCGAGCACGGCGAGGAAGAGGAAGGTGCTCGGGATGACGAAGTACATGGGGTCGGTCTCGTAGAAGGCGACGCTCTCGGCGATCATCTGGCCCCAGGAGGGGGTGGGCGGCCGGACGCCGACGCCGAGGTAGCTGAGTGCGGCCTCGGTGCTGATCATTCCGGGGATGAGCAGGGTGGTGTAGGCGATGACCGGGCCGGAGACTCCGGGGAGGATGTCCCGGGTGAGGATCCGCCAGGAGCTGGATCCGCCGACGCGGGCGGCGTCGACGTACTCGCGGTGTTTGAGGGAGAGGGTCTGGCCGCGGACCACGCGGGCGATGCCGGGCCAGCCGAAGAGGCCGATGACGGCGGTCATCAGGAGGATCCGGTTGACGTCCTTGGCCACCGACAGCATCGCGATCATGAAGATCAGCGAGGGGAAGGACATGGTGAGGTCCATGAGCCGGGACAGGACGGCATCGGTGCGGCCGCCGAAGTAGCCGGCGGCGATCCCGGCGGCGGTGCCGGTGAGGACCACGACGGCGGTGGCGGCGAAGGCGATGAGCAGGGAGACCTGGGCGCCGTGCACGACGCGGGCGAACAGGTCGCGGCCGGTGACGGGTTCGACGCCGAGCCAGTGCTCTCCGCTGATCCCGCCGAGGGAGCCGATCGGGAGTCCGCCGAGGTAGGGGTCGACGGCGCTCTTGTCGAACTGGTCCGGGGACCAGCCGCCGAGCGCGGCCAGCCAGGGGGCGGTGACGGCCATCAGGAGGAACAGGGTGACGACGGCGAGGCTGATCTTGACGGCGGGGCGGCGGCGGAGTTCCTGCCGGGCGAGCTGCCAGGGGCTGCTGCCCGGCGGGATCTCCCCGGCCGGTGCGGTGGCGGCGGTGGGGGCCGGGGTGGCGGTGGAGGTCATCAGCCCTGGCTCTTCGCCGGGTCCTTGAGGCCCACGGTGGCGTAGTCGATGGTGCCGGTCCACACGGGGTGGCCGAAGGCTCCGGCGATGTTGGTGCCGATGAGCAGCGGCTTGCGTTCCAGCAGCAGGGGGATGGAGGGGGACTTGGCCATCAGGGCGGCGTCGAGGTCGATCCAGGCCTGGTTGGCGGCCTTGGCGTCGGACATGGCGTTGATCTCGTCGATCTTCTTCATGGTCTCGTCGTCGCGGAACTGGCTGTAGTTGCCCTGGTTGCCCTTGTCCTTGATGGTGCGTCCGTCGAAGACGAAGGGGATCCAGGTGGACCCGGAGGGGTAGTCGGGGCACCAGCCGGTGAGGGTCATGTCGGGGGTGGTGGACAGGTCGCCGATGACGTCGTAGTAGGCGCCGGGGTCGACGGTGTCGACGGTGACCTGCACGCCGGCCCGGGCCAGGCCCTGCTGGATCGCCTCGGCCTTGCCCTTGTCGCCGGTGGACACGGACAGGGAGACCTTGAGGTTCTCCTTGCCGGCGGCCTTGAGGAGCTCCTTGGCCTTGGCGGGGTCGCCGGCCGGCGGGATCTTCAGGGTGTCGGCCTGCTTGCCGCCGGACAGGGCGGGCGGCAGGTAGGCGGTGGCGATCTCGGTGAGGGCGGGGCCGCCGCCGGCGGTGACCAGGGATTCCTTGTCGACGGCGTACTGCAGGGCCTGGCGCACCTTGGGGTCGTTGAAGGGGGCCCGGGAGTTGTTGAGGTGGAGCATCTCGGTGCAGCCCTGGGACTCGGCGAGGAAGCGCTGCTTGACGTCCGGCTTGGGCAGCACCTTGGGGGCGCTCTCGGGCCGCATGTCCATGTACTGGACGGCGGAGGCGTCGGCGCCGGCGCTCGCGATGATGCGGTCGTCGATCTGGCCGCCCTTGAGGCCCATCACGACCACGAACTTGTCCGGGTACGCCTTGCGGACCGGGTCGGTCTTGGCGTCCCAGTGCTCGTTGCGGACCAGGACCAGCTTCTTGTCCCGGTCGTAGGACTCGATCTTGTACGGGCCGGAGGAGAACGGGCGGGCGTCGTACTGGGTGCCCTTCTCCTGGGACTGCGGGACCGGGGCGAAGGTCGGCAGGGTGGCGGTGGCGGAGAACTCGGCGACCGGGCGCTTGAGTTCGAAGACGATGGTGCGGTCGTCCGGGGTTTTGACGGAGTCGAGGTGCTTGCCCTGGAGGGGGCCCTTGTAGCCCTCGGTGCCGGCCAGGTACTGGGCGGCGTAGTCGGGTCCGCCGGTGAGGTCGGGGGCGAAGGAGCGCTCGACGTTGTACTTGATGTCCTGGGCCCTGATGGGCGTGCCGTCCTCGTACTTCACGCCCTCCTTGAGGGTGAAGGTCCAGGTGCGGCCGCCGTTGGAGGGGGTGCCGAGGTCGGTGGCGAGGTCGGGGACCAGTTCGCTGCCGGCCTTGCCGGGCTCGGCCTTGAAGGTGACCAGGGTGCGGTAGAGCAGCCGGATCCCGAAGTCCATCGTGGGCATGGTCCAGTTGCGGGCCGGGTCGAGGTGGGAGAAGTCCTGGTTGGACAGGACGGTGAGGGTGCCGCCCTTCACCGGGGTGCCGCCGAGGATCTTGCCGTTGTTGGCGGCGGCCGGGTTCGCGGCGCCCTGGGTGCTGGCGCCCTTGCCCTTCGAGCCGGTGTCGGAGCAGCCTGCCCCGCCGAGGGCGAGGGCCGCCACCAGGCCGGTGGCTAGGGCGAGTCGGGTGCGCTGGGTCATGGTCACTCCAGGGATGGGCCGCGCTGTGCGGTGGACGCCGCGACGCTCTGCTATGTGACCGGTAACATAGTAATGTGAAATTGCACTGCACAAGAGGCGTGCACCGCCGTTACTCAGCCGTGTCCAAATCCCTTACTCAGCACACGAGTTGGGGCCCGCACCGTTCGGTGCGGGCCCCAACTGCGGCCGGGTCACTGCGCCCAGAGTGAGCGGACGTGTCCGAGGTGCCGCCGCATGCAGGCCTCCGCGCCCGGGGTGTCCCGCTCCAGCATCAGGTCGAGCAGCTCCAGGTGCTCCTCGGCCGAGGACACCAGCAGCCCGGCCTTGTCCAGGCTGGTCAGCCCGTACAGCCGGGACCGCTTGCGCAGATCGCCGACGGTCTCCACCAGCCGCTCGTTGCCCGCCAGGCCCAACAGGGTCAGATGGAAACGGCGGTCGGCCTCCAGATACCCGATCAGGTCGTGCTCGCGGGCGCTGCTGACGATCTCCTCGGCGATGGGCCGGAGTTCCTCCAGCCGCTCCCTCGGGGCGATCTGGGCGACGATGCCGATGGTCGGCACCTCGATCAGCGTGCGCAGCTCCGTGTACTGGTCCAGGTCGCGCTCGCTCATCTCGGTGACCCGGAAGCCCTTGTTGCGGACCGGTTCGACCAGGCCCTCGCGGGCCAGGTCGAGCATCGCCTCGCGCACCGGGGTGGCCGACACACCGAGGTCCGCGGCCAGGGTCGGCGCCGAGTAGACCCGCCCCGGCTCCAGCTGGCCCGCTATCAGAGCTGCTCGGAGAGCATGGCCCACCTGATCACGAAGCCGCTCCTGTGCCTTGATGAGACTGTGCTGCTTCAGGTCACCCATCGCCATCCTCCGAGAAATCGCAGAGGAACAGCGTACAATGTCACGTTTCGCTGTCCGCCCCGGTGGCGAGGTACAGAGCCACCGCCACAGCGAGATCTTCCCAGGCCATGCCCACACTCTTGAAGAGCTGTGGACAGGTCGCCGGCCCCGGACCGGGCTGCCGGCCCGCAACGAGGTCCGCGAGGGTCCCGGTGATGTGACCGGCCCCGATCGCGCCCTCCGCCTCCGGGACGAGCAGGTCCCCGGCCTCGCGGAGCGCCGCCGCGCGCGATTCGACGTACACCGCGGAGCGGCGCACCAGGGCGGTGTCGGTCTCGCGGGCGTCCGGCTCGTGCGAGCCGACCGCGACGACGGTGGCCCCGTCGGCCACCAGCCCTCCGTCGAAGAGGGGTTCGCGGGCGGTGGTGCAGCAGACCACCAGATCGGCTCCGGCCACATCGGCGGCGGTGCCGGTCCGGGCCGGGATCCCCCGCGCGGCCGCGTACCGGGCGAGCCGGTCCGCCCCGGCCCGGCTCCGGCCCACCACCACTGTTTCGGCAAGGTCCCGTTCGGCGTGCAGGGCGTCCAGGTGCCCGTAGGCCTGGGGGCCGGAGCCGAACAGCACCAGCCGCAGCGGCCGGCCGGGCGGTGCCAAGTGCCGGACGGCCAGCGCGGACACCGCCGGGGTGCGCAGTGCGGTGAGCGCCGCGCCGTCCAGCAGCGCGACCGGCTGCAGGGTGGCCCCGTCCAGCAGCAGGTAGCTGCCGGTGATCCGGGGCAGTCCGCGGGCGGGATTGCCCGGCGCCACCCCGGCGACCTTCACACCGGCCCAGGCCCCGGACGCGGCCGGCATCACCAGCAGTTCACCGCCGCCGGCGACGGGCAGGGAGGTGCGCTGCGGGCAGCTCTCGGGGTCGAGGCCGTCCCGCAGCATCCCGGCCAGGGCGTCGGCGGCGGCCACCGGGCCGAGCAGCGCCGCCATCTCTTCGGCGTCCAGCCGCAGCAGATCCTTCACCGCACGCCCCTCACATCAGGTCCTTCACAGGAGGAATCCGGTGCCGAGGCCGTCCCGCGGGTCCAGCAGGAAGGTGTGTTCGCCGGTCCGGTAGGCGGTTCCGGTGACCTCCGTGATGCCGTCGGCCAGCATCCGGCCGGTGAACACGGTGCCCGTCACCGATTCGTGCAGCAGGTCCTCCCCCGCCCCGAGCCGGCCGTCCTCCGCGAGCAGCGCGAGCCGGGCGGAGGTGCCGGATCCGCAGGGCGAGCGGTCGATCTGGCCGTCGGCGAAGACCGTGACGTTGCGCTGGTGCGGCCCGAAGGGGGTGTCGGGCAGTTCCTCGTGGAGGATCACCCCGTAGACCCCCGACAGCAGCGGGCCGTCGGGGTGCCAGGTGGCGGGGTGGGTGGCGAGCGCGGCCCGGATCTCCTGCCCGGTGCGCACCAGGTCGGGCAGGGCCTCCCGGGTCACCCGCAGGCCGAAGTCGCGGGCGGAGGCGGCCGCGTAGCAGGCCCCCGCGTGGGCGATGTCGACCTCGGCGACGCCGACGGAGGTGGCGACGGGCACCTTGCGGGCCGCGACCCGGGCCGGGACGTTGCGGAAGGTGACGCCCGTGGTGCGGCCGCCGGCCCGGTGGACGGTGGCGGTGACCCGGCCGGACGGTACGTCGATCCGCACCTGCGCGTCCCCGTCGTCCGGGGCGGGGACCAGTCCGCTGTCCACCGCCCAGGCGCCGAGCGCCATCGTGCCGTGCCCGCAGGCCGTGGAGTACCCGTCCTTGTGCCAGAACAGCACGCCGAGGTGGGCTCCGTCGTCGTCGGGCGGGACCGGGAACCCGCCGTACATGCCGGCGTGCCCGCGCGGCTCCTGCACCAGCAGGCGCCGTACGTCGTCCAGCGCGCCGCGGCGCGGGGCCGTGCCGGAGCCGCCCGGGCCGATGGCGGTGGCGCAGCGCTCGGCGACGGTGTCCCCGGGCACCGGCGGCAGGCCGCCGGTGACGATCCGGAAGGGTTCCCCGGCGGCGTGGTAGTCGGTGGTCCGGACCGTACTGGTCAAAGGAGGAAGCCTCCGGGGAAGGGGTCGGCCGGATCGAGGAAGTACTGGGCGGTGCCCGTGATCCAGGCCCGGCCGGTGACGGTCGGCACCACCGCGGGCAGCCCACCGACGGTGGTCTCCTCGATCAGCCGGCCGGTGAACTCGGTTCCGATGAAGGACTCGTTGACGAAGTCCGTGTGCAGCGGCAGCAGGCCGCGGGCGTGCAGCTGGGCCATCCGGGCGGAGGTTCCGGTGCCGCACGGGGAGCGGTCGAACCAGCCGGGGTGGATGGCCATGGCGTGCCGGGAGCGGCGGGCGTCGGAGCCGGGGGCGGCGAGGTAGACGTGCTTGATCCCGGCGATGGCCGGGTTCTCCGGGTGCACGGGCCGGTCCGGGCCGGCATTGACCGCGTCCATGATCGCGAGCCCGGCGGCGAGCAGGTCCTCCTTGCGGTCCCGGTCGAAGGGCAGCCCGAGGGCGTCGAGTTCGGCGAAGGCGTAGAAGTTGCCGCCGTAGGCCAGGTCGTAGCCGACCGTGCCGTATCCGGGGACCTCGGCCTTGAGGCCGAGGCCGACGCTGAAGGAGGGGACGTTGGTGAACGTGACGGCCGTCGCCGCGCCGTCCTCGACGCGGACGTCCACGCTCACCAGTCCGGCGGGGGTGTCGAGGCGGACGGTGGTGACCGGCTCGACGGCCGGCACCATGCCCGTCTCGACGAGGACGGTGGCGACCCCGATGGTCCCGTGCCCGCACATCGGCAGCAGCCCGGACACCTCGATGTAGAGCACGCCGAAGTCGGCGTCGGGCCGGGTGGGCGGCTGCAGGATGGCGCCGCTCATCGCCGAGTGCCCGCGCGGCTCGTACATGAGCAGGGTGCGCAGGTGGTCCATGTGCTCGATGAAGTGGAGGCGCTTCTCGGCCATGGTGGCGCCGGGGATCACCCCGACGCCCCCGGTGATGACCCGGGTCGGCATGCCCTCGGTGTGCGAATCCACCGCGTGGTAGATATGACGGGTGCGCATCGGCTTCTCCTGGGTTGTCGTTGCGGCTAGTGGTGACCCTCGGCGAGGGCCTTTTCGGTGGCGGCGCGGACGGCGGCCTCGACCTCCCCGGTGAGCGGGAAGCGCGGCGGCCTGGTGGCCCCGCCGGGACGGCCGGCGAGGTCCATGGACAGCTTGATGGCCTGGACGAACTCGGTCTTGGAGTCCCAGCGCAGCAGCGAGTGCAGGGACTTGTAGAGCGGCAGGGCGGTGTCCACGTCCCCGGCCACGGCGGCCCGGTACAGGGTGGCGCAGGAGGCGGGCAGGGCGTTGGGGTAGCCGGCGATCCAGCCGACGGCGCCGGCCAGGGCCAGCTCCAGCAGGACGTCGTCGGCGCCGATCAGCAGGTCGAGGCCGGGGGCGAGCTCGGCGATCTCGTAGGCGCGGCGGACGTCCCCGCTGAACTCCTTGACGGCGACGATGCTGCCGTCGGCGTGCAGCCGGGCGAGCAGGGCCGGGGTCAGGTCGACCTTGGTGTCGTACGGGTTGTTGTACGCGACCACGGGCAGCCCGGCCCGGGCGACCTCGGCGTAGTGGGCGCGCACGGTGTCCTCGTCGGCCCGGAAGGCGTTGGGCGGGAGCAGCAGCACGGATCCGGCGCCGGCCTCGGCGGCCTGCTCGGCCCAGCGGCGGGCCTCGGCGCTGCCGTACGCGGCGACGCCGGGCATGACCCGCGCTCCGTCGCCGGCCGCCTCGACGGCCGTACGGACGACCCGGGCGCGCTCCTCGTCGGTGAGGGTCTGGTACTCGCCGAGGGAGCCGTTGGGGACGACGCCGTCGCAGCCGTTGGCGATCAGCCAGGCCACGTGCTCGGCGTAGGCGTCGTAGTCGACGGAGTGGTCGGCGCGCATGGGCAGGGTGGTGGCGACCATGATGCCGTGCCAGGGGCGGGAGCGGGCGGGAAGCTGCGCGGAGGTGGCCGCGGGGGTGGGCGCGAGGCTCATGAGGGGACTCCCTTGTGTGGTGTGTGACATTTTACTGTGTGGTATACGGAAGCCACAAGGCTTCCGCGGGACGGGATCCTGCGCGGATCAGTGGTCGGCCGGGGGAAGTTCGGCCAGGTTGCGCAGGGGTACCGGGCAGGAGAGGGGCCGGCGGTCGGGGCCCGGCTCGGTCCCGGCCAGCGCGGCCACGGCCTGGCCGCACATGCGGCCCTGGCACCAGCCCATGCCGGCCCGGGTGAGCAGCTTGACGGTACGGGCGTCCCGGGCGCCGAGCTCCGCCACGGCCTCCCGGATCCGACCGGCGGGGACCTCTTCGCACCGGCAGACGTCGGTGTCCTCGGTGACCCATTCGGTCCAGCCGGGGGCGGGCCGGTGGGCGGCCCCCATGGCCTCGGCGAAGGCGCGCAGGCGGGCCCGGCGGCGGTCGAGCCGGGCGGCGGCGCCGCTGCTGCTGCTCGGGGCGGTTTCGCCGGCCGCGCGCAGCGCGGACGCGATGGAGTGCGCGGCCAGTTCGCCCTCGACCAGGGCCAGCTGGGCGCCGCCGATGCCGCCGGTCTCGCCGGCGGACCAGATGCCGGGCACCGACGTGCGCTGCTCGGCGTCCAGCACCAGCGCCGGTGTGCCGTCGGCGGCGAGCCGGGTGGCGCAGCCGAGGCCGGTGGCGAGCTCCAGTTGCGGGACCAGGCCGTGCCCGACGGCGAGGGCGTCGCACGGGATGCGGCGCCCGGTGCCGGGCACGGGCCGCCAGTCCCGGTCCAGCCGGGCCACGGTGACGGCCTCCACCCGGTCGGTGCCGTGCGCGGCGACGACGGCCTGCCGGGTGAGCAGCCGGACCCCGTGGCGCAGCAGGGCGCTGCCGAACAGGGCGCCTTCGGCGAGCTTGCCCGGGTTGCGGAGCAGGGCCGGCACCCGGCCGGCGTACGCCAGGTAGGAGGCGGCCTCGACCACGGCCGGCACCCGCGCTCCGGCGGCGGCCAGGGATCCGGCGACGGCGAGCAACAGCGGCCCGCTGCCGGCGACGACCACGCGCTTCCCGGGCAGCACGAGCCCGCTCTTGAGCATGGCCTGCGCGCCCCCGGCCCCGATCACCCCGGGCAGCGTCCAGCCGGGGAAGGGCAGTTGCCGCTCGTAGGCGCCGGTGGCGATCAGGACGGCCGAGGCGGTGACCGCCGCCGGCCGCTCCTCGGGCCCGGCGACGGCGTGCAGGGTCCAGACGGCGGGGCCGGCCGCCTCCCCGAAACCGGAACCTGCACCTGCACCTGCACCCGCACCTGCACCGGCGTCAACGCCGGCCGGGCCGGCCGCCGGGACGACCGCCCAGACGTGGTGGCCGGGCAGGTAGGTGACCCGGCCTTCCGCCTCCTCCCTGCGCAGCTGCGCCTCCCGGGTGGCGAAGGCGGACCAGTCGTGGTGCAGGGCCTGCGGCCTGGCCGCGCCGAGGCCGGGGGCCGGGTGGCGGTAGTACTGTCCGCCGGGCCGGTCGCCCGCGTCCAGCAGGGCGACCCGCAGGCCGAGGCCTGCGGCGGTGACGGCGGCGGCGAGCCCGGCCGGCCCGGCGCCGACGATCGCGAGGTCGGCGGTGACGCCCGGCCGGCCGGCCGGTCCGCCGCTCGCTCCGGCGGGCTCAGACGGCGAGTTCGGCACGGCCGGTTCCTTCCTGGGTGGTGACGGTGTCCCCGGCCCGGGCCGGGACCAGGCAGGCCCGCTGGTTGGGCCGCCCGTTGACGGTGACGAGGCAGTCGTAGCAGTTCCCGATCCCGCAGAAGGCTCCGCGCGGCGCGCCCCCGTCCCGGGTGGTGCGCCAGGCCAGGATGCCGGCGCCCCACAGGGCGGCGGCGATGCTCTGCCCGGCCTCGGCCGGGATCTCCCGCCCGTCGAAGCGGATGGCGTACGAGGCTTCGGGCGCCCCGCCGACCAGGCCGCGCGGGGTCCGCGCACGGGCCGCGGGGCCGGCCGCCCGGCCGTCCCGGTCCTGGGGGGTGTTCATCGGCCGGACTCCTTCGGGCAGCGGGCACGGGCGGTACGGAAGCAGGCGGTACGGAGGCTGGCGATACGGAGGCAAGTGGTGCGGAAGCAGGTGGTGCGGGAGCAGGTGGTGCGGGAGCAGGTGGTGCGCAGGCGGCGGCCGGGGCCGGTCTCCCGGCGCGTCATCGCGCAGCCTCCCCGGCGGCGCCGGTCCCGGCCGCGCCGAAGTCGCGGTCGGGGCGGAACGGCGCCGGGTCGAGCGGCGGCCGGGCGCCGGTCAGCGCGGCGGCGATCAGCAGGCCGGTCCCCGGGGCGAGCCCGATGCCGGCGCCCTCGTGCCCGCAGGCGTGCAGCAGGCCCGGCACCCGGGGGTCGGGGCCGATCGCCGGGAGGTGGTCGGGCAGGTAGGGGCGGAACCCGTGGTAGGTGCGCAGCACGCGGACGTCCGCGAGCACCGGGAAGAGCGCCGCGGCCTGTCCGGCCAGCCGCCGCAGTGCCTCGGTGGACAACGAGCGGTCGAAGCCGACCCGTTCGCGGGTGGCGCCGATCAGGACCGGGCCGGCCGGGGTGCCCTCGACCACAGCCGAGGACTGGAGGGCGGCGGAGCCGCTGGCCACGTCGGCGATGTAGTCGGCGGCGTAGACCTTGTGGCGGACGACCCTCGGCAGGGGTTCGGTCACCAGGACGAACCCGCGGCGGGGCAGCACGGGCAGGGTCGTCCCGGCGAGGGCTGCGATCGCGCCGCCCCAGGTGCCGGCCGCGTTCACCACGGCGGGGGCGGCCAGTTCGCGCCGCGGGGTGCGGACGCCCCGTACCGCGCCGGAGGGGTGGCGCAGCACGGCGGTGACCTCTTCGCCCAGGTAGGTCTCGGCCCCCGACGCGGCGAGCAGCCGGGCCGCCGCCTGGGCGGGCTGGACCTGGGCGTCCTGCGGGTAGTGGAATCCGCCGGCCAGGCCCGGGGCCAGGTGGGGTTCGAGGGCGTGGAGGGAGTCGGCCGCGACCTCCACGGCGTCGACGCCCGCCGCCCGCTGCCCCTCGGCGAAGCCGCGCAGGGCCTTCAGGGTGGTCTCGTCGGGTGCGACGACGAGACCACCCTTGGGCTCGTACTCGGTCTCCGGGGGTAGTCCGGAGGCCAGTTCGCGCCACAGTCTCGTGGAGAGCAGCGCGAGGTCGAGCTCGGGGCCCGCCTCCTTGTCGGAGACGAGCAGGTTCCCTTCCCCGGCACCGGTCGTACCGCCGGCGACAGGGCCCCGGTCCACCACGGCCACCGACAGTCCGGCCCTGCTCGCGTAGTAGGCGCAGGCGGCTCCGACGACGCCCGCACCGATGATCACGACGTCCACGACAGTAATATGTCACATTCTTTTGAGGGTGCCCAGCCCCCGCCCTTCCCGGGGGCGGGGCACCGCATCGCACCGGGGCAGGTCAGCCGCGCAGCGGGCCTTCACAGCTGTAGGACGAGGAGCCGGCCACCTTGTTGGACCAGATCTCCACCGGGCCGAAGGAGCAGTTCATGTCGGCCAGGTTGTTGGAGGCCGCGCCCGCCCGGTCGAGGATGAAGTAGTCCACGGTCTCGGACATGTCCTTGAAGTTCTGGTCGTCGCTCCGCCAGTTCTTCAGGTTGGCGCTGATCCGGCCGGTGCAGGTGAAGCGGCGCTTGCCGGGCTCGCCGTTCTCCACGCAGTCCGGGGTGTTGTAGGTGGCGGTGGCGAAGGAGGACTTCACCGAGGCCAGCGCCGAGTCCCGCAGCTGCGCGTTGGGCGTGAACTTCGTGTCGGGCACGAACAGCTCGTCGACCTTGGCGATCTGCGCGTTCAGGAAGCGGTCGTAGTCGCGCTGGAGGTAGGTGTCGGCGCCCAGCCGGTGGCGCCACTCGTCGTACCGGGCGACGTCGTTGTTGCGCAGGTGGGTGTACATCTCGCGGAGCAGCGAGGGCTTCTCGGTCCACAGGAACTCGAAGAACGTGCCCGCGTACGAGTAGAAGCGGAATCCGTCGCCGTCGTAGGTGGCGTTGAGGATCTGCTCGACGTTCATCCGCGGGCCGCCGCCCGCCGTGTCGTTGATGATGCTCCGCACCAGCGACTTGCGGACCGCGATGCCGTTGTCGCGGGTGGCGCCGTCGAAGAACTCGGCGGTGCCCTCGTCCATGGCGGTCGTGCGGTCGCCCTCGTACCAGGGGCCGTCGCCGAAGAAGCCGTGGACGGCGTAGCGGCCGTTGAGGTAGTGCGTGTACTCGTGGCGGAACAGCTCCTCCAGGGTCAGGGAGGAGTCCTGCGGGACGCGCCGCTCGTAGGTGTAGAAGGTGGCGCCGCGCTCGATGTAGATGCCGCCGTTGTTGGTGTCCATCCCGGTGAGGATCGGGTGGTACTGCTCGTAGTCGGCGCGGGAGCCGTACAGCACGATGTTCAGCGTGGTGTTGGGGTCCCCGGCGAGCGGCTGCTCGGTGCCGAGCACCCGGTGGTACTGCGCCTTGACCTGCTTGCTGGCGTAGTACAGCTTGTCGACGGTGGACTGCGGGAGGCCGGTGCGGACCTTGATGGCCCCGTTGTCGTAGGTGTACGTGTACGGGAAGATCTGGCGCTCGATGTCCTCCTTGCACACCCCGTACGGCTTGCAGGCCTCGTAGAAGTTGAGCCAGGACACCAGGCTGGCCCACGGCGCGCTGCCCGAGCCCCAGCCGCTCTTCACCGGCCCGAGCAGCCCGCCGAGGTCGGCCACGATGCCGGCCTTGAGCCCCTCGATCTGGCCGAAGCGGCCGTACTCGCTGAGCGCGTCGCGCCCCACCCAGGCGTTGGCCGAGTCCTTGAGGTGGGTGTATCCGGCGAAGGCCTTGAAGGCCGCCCGGTAGGAGGGGTCGGCGGCCGCCGCCGAGTGGAAGGCCGCGTCCTGGTTGCCCGGGTAGACGCCGAGGTAGTTGACGGACAGTGCGGCCAGGGCGGCTCCGGCCCAGGCGGCGTCGTGGTGGGTGGCGGGGCGGTCCGGGCCCATGGTGGCCAGCACCTTCTTGATCAGGCCGAGCTGGTGCTGGCGCAGACCGGGGGCGCTGGCGGCGTAGAGGGCCTCGCGCAGGGTGTTGGCGTTGGTCTTGGTGACGTCGAAGGTGCGCGGCGCGTTGCCGAAGTCGGCGACGGCCTGGCGCATGGCGGCGACGGTCGGGGCGTCGGTGACGTCGATCTCGTCGCGCCCGTAGTCGTGGTAGGCGACCGCGTGCAGGTAGGTGAACATCTCCTCCAGGTGCGAGGAGTTACGGCCGTCGTGGGAGGCGGCCAGGCTGGATATCCGGCGGGAGACGGCCTGGACGTGGGCGTCGGACATCAGGGGCGCGAGGCGGGCGTCCCAGGTCCAGATGATGTCGCGGAGGCAGCCGTCGGCGAGGACGGCCTGGTCGGCGAGGAAGTCGGCGAACTGCTCGGGGCCGAGGTTCTTGATCCCGTCGAGGGTGCAGGGGACGCCGGCGGCGCGTGCGGTCGGGGCCGTCTGCTGGGCGCGCATGCGGCTCTGCTCGGAGCGCGGGTCCTTGGCCGGGCCGGGCACCTTGGCCTCGGTCTTGGCTTCGGTCTTGGCATCGGCCTTGGCCTGGGCGTTGGTGCCCCCGGGGGCGGGCGCCGGGGCCGGAACCACCTCGGGCGCGGCGGCCAGGCGCTGAACCTCGTCGAACGGGTTCTCGCCGTGCGAGAGGGCAGCGGGGGCGCCGGCGAGGGCGGCGGGCACCGGAGCCGTCTTCTCGGCGGCCTGGGTGACGGCCTGCCCGGCGGAGGCGACGAGGGCGACGGCGACGGCAGTGGCCAGAAGGGAAGAGCGCACAGCTGTGTGCTTGGACACCAAGAACTCCTGGTTGGGGAGGGGAGGTGGGGGATGTGGTGCTGAACTGCCCTGCTTCACGCGGCATTTGACGGGAGTTAACGAGCCGCGGTGTGAGCTGTAACATAGTAATGTGAAATTGCACTGACAAGACCTGTGCGCCCACCAGTTCGCATCATCTTGGGGAGCCCCTGTGACCGACCGCCCCTCCCAGCTCCACATCGGCAGTCATGACCTGCCGGTATCCGCCGAGTTGTCCCGCTTCATGGCGGGAGACTGGGCCCCCTCCCCCCTGCCGGACTCCGAGCGGGTCTCCGCCTTCGCCGTCACCCCGGCCCGCCGGGCCCGGCTCTCCGCCCGCTTCCCGGGCGAGCGGCTGATCGTCCCGGCCGGCGCGCTCAAGGTGCGGTCCAACGACTGCGACTACCGGTTCCGCCCGCACAGCGCCTACGCCTGGCTCACCGGCCTCACCGGCGAGGACCAGGTCGGCCACGTCCTGGTGCTGGAGCCGTCCGGCCCGCACGGCCACGAGGCCGTCCTCTACCTGCGCCCCCGCTCTCCGCGGGCCGACGGCAACGAGGAGTTCTTCCGGGACCGCAGGTACGGCGAGTTCTGGGTGGGTCGGCGTCCCGATCTCGCCGAGGCCGAGCGGCTCACCGGGATCCGCTGCGCCCACCTCGACACCCTGGGCTCACCGGCCGGCCGGGACGCCTCCGATGACACCGAACTGGCCGCCGCACTCTCGGAGTTGCGCCTGGTCAAGGACGCCTGGGAGGTGGCACAGCTACAGCTGGCCGTGGACCACACCGCCGCCGGGTTCGAGGACGTCGTACGGTCCCTGCCGCGCGCACTCGCCCACCCGCGCGGCGAGCGCTGGCTGGAGGGGGTGTTCGGGCTGCGCGCCCGCGCCGAGGGCAACGGCACCGGGTACGACACGATCGCGGCCTCCGGCGCCCACGCCTGCGTACTGCACTGGATCCGCAACGACGGCGCGCTGAACCGCGACGAACTGCTCCTGCTGGACGCCGGGGTGGAGACGGACAGCCTCTACACCGCCGACATCACCCGGACCCTGCCGCTCTCCGGGCGCTTCTCCCCCGTCCAGCGCCAGGTCTACGAGCTGGTCCTGGCCGCCCAGGAGGCGGGCATGGCCGCGCTGCGGCCGGGCGCCAGCTTCCGGGACTTCCACCGGGCGGGCATGCGGGTCATCGCCGAGGGCCTGGCCGAGTGGGGTGTACTGAAGGACGCCGAAGGCGACCTGCACCGGCGCTACACCCTGTGCAGCAGCGGCCACATGCTGGGTCTGGACGTCCACGACTGCGCCAAGGCGCGCGCCGAGACCTACCTGGACGGGGTGCTGGAGGAGGGCCAGGTGCTCACCGTCGAGCCCGGCCTCTACCTCCAGCCCGACGACCTCACCCTCCCCGCCGAACTGCGCGGCATCGGCGTCCGCATCGAGGACGACCTGGTCATCACGGCAGAGGGCGCCCGACTGATGTCGGGCGCCCTGCCGCGCACGGTGGCGGGAATCGAGGAGTGGATGGGGAACCTGCTCGAGGGCTAGAACGTCACGCGGTGGCTAGTGGCCGCCATGACCGCCCCAGTCGCCGTCGTGGTGGCCGTTGCCGCCGTAGCCGCCGTGGCCGCCCCAGTCGTCGTGGTGGCCGTTGCCGCCGTAACCGCCGTGGCCGCCCCAGTCGTCGTGGTGGCCGTGGCCGTTGCCTCCGTAACCGTTCCAGTCGTCGTCGTGCCAGCCGTTGCCGCCGTAACCGCCCCAGTAGGGGTTGTAGCCGCCGTACCCGACGTAGTCGTTGTACCAGCGGCCGTGGTCACGGTCTCCGCACCAATCGCGGTCGTGCCAGCGATGGCCGCCGTGCCAGTCGTCGTCGCAGCCGCCGTTGCCGGTCTGGACCTGCGGAAGGGTCTGCGGGGTTGAGGCGGCAGCAGCGCCACTGACGGGCATGAGGCCGAGGGTGACCCCGGCGGCCCCTGCCAGGACTGCCGCACCGATCCTACGGCGCATGTTCATGCACCTCCGAACATAGTTGGCGGTGAACACCAAGGGGCATTTCCACCGTCCCCCCGACCCGGCCCGCTGTCAAAATCACTCGAACATTCAGTCGAGAACGGCGATTCCGTCGAGCTCCACCAGCGCCTGCTCGTCCCACAGCCGGGTAATGCCGACCACCGCCATCGCCGGATAGTCCCGCCCGGCCAACTTCCGCCAGATCCGGCCCAGTTCGGCCGCGTGCTCGCGGTACGCGGCGACGTCGGCGGCGTACACGGTGACCCGGGCGAGCCGGTCCGGGGTGCCGCCGGCCGCCGCAAGGGCGGCCAGCAGATTGGCCAGCGCGCGCTCGAACTGCTCGGGCAGGGACTCCCCCACCACCGCGCCCGTCGCGTCCAGGGCGGTCTGGCCGGCCAGCAGCACCAGGCGGGAGCCGGTGGCCGACACCGCGTGCGAGAAACCCGTGGGCGGCGAGAGCTCCGCCGGATTGATCCGCTCCAGGCTCATCGGACGACCCCTGCCCCGCGGTACAGCTCCTTGGCGATGACGGTGCGCTGCACCTCGCTGGCCCCCTCGTAGATCCTCGGCGCCCGCACCTCCCGGTAGAGGTGTTCCAGCAGGTGTCCGCGCTGCAGGGCCCGGGCGCCGTGCAGCTGGACCGCATGGTCCACCACGTACTGCGCGGTCTCGGTGGCCAGCAGCTTCGCCATCGCCGCCCGCCGCGGCACGTCCGGCGCCCCGCTGTCCCGGTCGTACGCCGCGGCCGCCGCGTAGACCAGCAGCCGCGCCGCCTCGGTCCGGGTGGCCATCTCGGCGACCCGGTGGGCCACCGCCTGGAGGTCGGCCAGCACCCCGCCGAAGGCCTCCCGGCCCGCCGTGTGCGCCAGGGTCGCGTCCAGGGCGGCCCGGGCCATGCCCACCGCGAAGGCCCCCACGCTGGGCCGGAACCGGTTCAGGGTCCCCATGGCCACCCGGAAGCCCTCCCCCGGCCCGCCCAGCCGGTCCTCCGGCCCGACCGGCACCCCGTCGAAGGCGAGCGCCCCGATCGGGTGCGGGGAGAGCATGTCCAGCGGCTCACCGGTCAGCCCGGCCCGGCCGGCCGGCACCAGGAAGGCGGTCACCCCGCGCGCGCCCGGGGCCTCCCCGGTCCGGGCGAACACGGTGTAGAAGTCGGCCCCGGGGGCGTTCGAGATCCACCGCTTCTCCCCGGTCAGCCGCCAGCCCGCCCCGTCGGGTTCCGCCCGCAGGGCCAGCGCCGCGGCGTCCGACCCGGCCCCCGGCTCGCTCAGCGCGAACGCCGCCACCGCCGCGCCCTCCCGTACGGCGGGCAGCCAGCGCTCCCGCTGCTCGGCGCTCCCCGCGCTCAGCACCGGGTGGGCCCCGAGCCCCTGCAGGGCCAGCGCCGTCTCGGCCTCGGTGCACCCGTACGCGAGGGATTCGCGCAGCAGGCACAGCTCCAGTGCTCCGGAGGTGAAGAGCCGTTCCAGCAGGCCGAGTTCTCCCAATGCGGCCAGCAGCGGCCGGTTGACCCGGCCGGGCTCCCCCTTCTCCGCGAGGGGCCGCAGCCGGTCGGCCGCCAGGGCGCGCAGCCGCCCGGCCCAGTCCTCTTGTTCCGCCTCAAGCGCGAATACGGGCATCCGATGTCCCCTGTTTTATCGCGTCCAGTTGACTGCCGTCACCATCACGATACGCTCGTCTGGCGACCGCACGGCCGGCTCCACCCACTCGGTCCCAGACAAAGGGGCCCGGACCGTTGCAAGGGGGCGATCCCGCCTTGGAGCTCATGCCTTCCGCCCACACCGACACTTTCGCGCGCGACCACCTCCCACCCGCGCACGAATGGCCGGACCTCCTGTTCGAGTTGCCCGAGCTGGCCTATCCGGACCGGCTGAACTGCGGGGCCGAGCTGCTGGACGGCACGGTCGCCCGGTTCGGCGCCGACCGCCCGGTCTTCCGTACCGCCGCCGGGGAGGTGTGGAGCTACGGCGAACTCCTCCAGCGGGTGGACCGCATCGCGTACGTCCTCACCGAGGACCTCGGCGTGGTCCCCGGCAACCGGGTGCTGCTGCGCGGCCCGACCGGCCCCTGGCTGGCCGCCTGCTGGCTGGCGGTGATGAAGGCCGGCGCGGTGGCCGTCACCGTGCTGGCACAGCAGCGCGCCCAGGAGCTGGCCACCGTCTGCGCGATGGCCCGGGTCGGGCACGCCCTGTGCCATGCCGGGGCGCTGGAGGACCTGGACCGGGCCGGGGTGCCGGACCTGCGGATCACCCCGTACGGCGGGGAGAGCGCCGACGACCTGCTGCGGCTGGCCGACAAGCACCGGGGCCGCGCCTTCCCGGCCGTCGCCACCTCCGCCGACGACGTGGCGCTGATCGCCTTCACCTCCGGGACCACCGGACGGCCCAAGGGCTGCATGCACTTCCACCGGGACGTACTGGCCGTCGCCGACACCTTCTCCCGCCGGGTGCTGCGCCCCCGCCCCGACGACGTGTTCGCGGGCAGTCCGCCGCTCGGCTTCACCTTCGGCCTGGGCGGGCTGGTGCTCTTCCCGCTGCGCGCCGGGGCCTCGGCGCTGCTGCTGGAGCAGGCGGGCCCCAGACAGCTGCTGCCGGCCCTGGCCGAGCACCGGGTGACGGTCCTGTTCACCGCTCCCACCGCCTACCGGGCCATGCTCGACGAGCTCGACTCGCACGACCTGTCCGCGCTGCGCCGGTGCGTCTCGGCGGGCGAGAACCTGCCCGCCGCGACCTGGGAGGCCTGGCACGCGCGCACCGGCCTGCGGATCATCAACGGCATCGGCGCCACCGAACTGCTGCACATCTTCATCTCGGCCGCCGACGGGGACATCCGCCCCGGCTCCACCGGCCGCGTGGTGCCGGGCTGGCAGGCGCGGGTGGTGGACCGCGCGGGCCGGCCGGTGCCGGACGACGAGCCGGGGCTGCTCGCGGTGCGCGGCCCGGTGGGCTGCCGGTACCTGGCCGACCCCCGGCAGGGCGAATACGTCCGGGACGGCTGGAACCTCACGGGTGACACCTACGTCCGTGACCCGGACGGGTATTTCCGCTACGTCGCCCGCGCCGACGACATGATCATCTCGGCGGGGTACAACATCGCCGGGCCGGAGGTCGAGGAGGCGCTGCTCCGTCACCCGGACGTGGCGGAGGCTGCAGTGGTGGGACGGCCGGACGAGCACCGGGGCCAGATCGTGGTGGCCTACACGGTCGCCCGGGACGGCACCGCCCTCTCCGAGGACGCCCTGCGGGTCTTCATGAAGGCCGAGCTGGCCCCGCACAAGTGCCCGCGCGCCTTCGTGTTCGTGCCCTCGCTGCCCCGGACCGCCACCGGCAAGCTGCAACGGTTCCGGCTGCGCGATCTAGAGTGAACCCGTGGCCGAGCAGCACACCCCGCGTTCCCTGATCGTCACCTTCTACGGAGCCTACGGAAGGACCGCCGAGGGCCCCGTCGCCGTGTCCGCGCTGATCCGCCTGCTGGGCGCGGCCGGCGTGGACGCCCCCTCGGTGCGCTCCTCGGTGTCCCGGCTCAAACGGCGCGGCTTCCTGCTGCCCGCCCGGGCGGCGGACGGCTCGGCCGGGTACGGCCTGTCGGAGGAGGCCCGCGAGCTGCTGGAGGACGGCGACCGGCGGATCTACGCCCGGCCGCCGGCCGCCGGGGAGGAGCCGGCCTGGCTGCTGGCCACCTTCACGGTGCCGGAGCAGGAGCGGCACAAGCGGCACCTGCTGCGCTCCCGGCTGGCCCGGCTCGGCTTCGGCACGGTCGCGCCGGGCCTGTGGATCGGTCCCGCCCACCTGGAGGACGAGACCCGGCACACCCTCGGGCGGCTGGGCCTGACCTCGTACGTGGAGCTCTTCCGCGGCAGCCATCTGGGGTTCGCCCCGACCGCGGAGGCGGTGGCCCGCTGGTGGGACCTGACCTCGCTGGCGAAGCAGCACGAGGAGTTCCTGGACCTGCACGAGCCGGTCCTGCGGAGCTACCAGTCGGGTCCCGCGCCGACCCCGGAGGCCGCCTACCGCGACTACCTCCTGGCGCTGGACACCTGGCGCCGCCTGCCGTACGCCGACCCGGGTCTGCCGCGCGACCTGCTGCCGTCGGACTGGCCGGGCGACCGGTCCGCCGCGGTGTTCGGGGAGCTGCACGCCCGGCTGCGGGACGTGGGCGCGGGGTTCACGGACCTCTGACACCCGGCTTCGGTACGCCGGGCCGGTCCGCGACCTCGGGTCGGCGTGAGCGGGTGCCGGCCGGGCTCAGCCCCGGCCGGTCGGCGGTTTCCGGCTGCCCGCCCGGTACGGGGCCGGCCAGGGGGCGCCGGGGCCCCGGTAGTCCTGGTCGGCGGCCGCGTGCAGGGTCCAGTGCGGGTCGTACAGGTGGGGGCGGGCCAGGGCGCAGAGGTCGGCGCGGCCCGCCAGCAGCAGGGAGTTGACGTCGTCCCAGGAGGAGATCGCGCCGACCGCGATCACCGGGACGCCGAGGGTGTTGCGGATCCGGTCGGCGTAGGGGGTCTGGTAGGAGCGGCCGTACTCCGGGGTCTCGTCCGGTACGACCTGGCCGGTGGAGACGTCGATCGCGTCGGCGCCGTGCTCGGCGAAGGCCGCGGCGATGGCCACCGCGTCCTCCTCGGTGGTGCCGCCCTCCGCCCAGTCGGTGGCGGAGATGCGGACGGTCATGGGCCGGTCGTCGGGCCAGACCTCGCGGACCGCGTCGAAGACTTCGAGCGGGAAGCGGAGCCGGCCCTCGAGGCTGCCGCCGTAGGCGTCGGTGCGGTGGTTGGTCAGCGGGGAGAGGAAGCCGGACAGCAGGTAGCCGTGGGCGCAGTGCAGTTCCAGCAGGTCGAAGCCGCAGCGGGCGGCCCGGGTCGCGGCCGTGGTGAACTGCGTGCGGATCCGGCCGAGTTCCGGCTCGGTCAGGGCGTGCGGGATCTGGTTCGCCCCGGGCCGGTACGGCAGCGGGGAGGCGGCCACCACCGGCCAGTTGCCCTCGGGCAGGGGTTCGTCGATGCCCTCCCACATCAGCCGGGTGGAGCCCTTGCGGCCCGAGTGGCCCAGCTGGACGCCGAGTGCGGTGCCGGGCGCGGCGGTGTGGACGAAGTCCGCCACCCGGGTCCAGGCCGCGGCCTGGTCGTCGGTGTACAGGCCGGCGCAGCCGGGGGTGATGCGGCCCTCGGCGGAGACGCACACCATCTCGGTCATCACCAGGCCCGCCCCACCGAGGGCCCGCGCGCCCAGGTGGACCAGGTGGAAGTCGCCGGGCATCCCGTCCGTGGCGGAGTACATGTCCATCGGCGAGACCACGACCCGGTTGCGCAGGGTCAGTCCGCGCAGCCGGTACGGGGTGAACATCGGCGGGGTGTCCCCGTCCGGGCAGCCGAAGTCCCGCTCGACGGATCGGGTGAAGCGGGCGTCGCGGAGCCGCAGGTTGTCGTGGGTGACCCGGCGGCTGCGGGTGAGCAGGTTGAAGGCGAACTGCCGGGCGGGCTGGCCGACGTATCCGGCGAGGTTCTCGAACCAGCGCATGCTGGCGGCCGCCGCCCGCTGGGTGGAGGCGACGGCGGGGCGGCGGGCCTCCTCGTACGCGGCGAGGGCGGCGGGCACGTCGTCGGGCGCGGCGGTCACCGCGTCGGCCAGGGCCAGGGCGTCCTCGACGGCGAGCTTGGTGCCCGAGCCGATGGAGAAGTGCGCGGTGTGCGCGGCATCGCCCAGCAGGGTGATGTTGCCGTGCGACCACCGTTCGTTGGTCACCGTGCGGAAGGCCGTCCAGGCCGAGCGGTTGCCGGTGAGTCCGCGGCCGCGCAGCGCCTCGCTGAAGATCTTGGCGCAGCGGGCGGCCGACTCGGTCTCGTCGCAGAGGTCGAACCCGGCCGCCCGCCACACCTCCTCGCGCATCTCGACGATGACGGTGGAGGCGTCTGCCGCGTACGGATAGCCGTGCAGCTGCATGACGCCGTGCTCGGTCTCGGCGATCTCGAAGCGGAAGGCGTCGAAGGCGAAGTCGGCGGCCAGCCAGATGTAGCGGCAGCGGCCGGGGGTGAGCCGGGGCCGGAAGTGTTCGGCGAGGGCCTCGCGGGTGTTGCTGTGCACGCCGTCGGCGGCCACCACCAGGTCGTACGCGCCGGCCAGCGCGGCCGGGGCGGGGGCGGTGGACCTCGGGCGCAGGTCCACGCCGAGGGCGGCGCACCGCTGGTGCAGGACCTCCAGGAGCCGGCGGCGGCCGAGGGCGGCAAAGCCGTGCCCGCCGGAGGTCAGCAGCCGCCCCCGGTGGACGATGTCGATGTCGTCCCAGCGGACGAACTCGGCGGACAGTGCCTCGTACACCTCGGGGTCGGCGCTCTCGATGCCGCCGAGGGTCTCGTCGGAGAGCACGACTCCGAAGCCGAAGGTGTCGGCGGGGTCGTTGCGTTCCCACAGGGTGACCCGGTGGCCCCGGCGGGCGAGGAGCGCCGCCGCGTACAGTCCGCCCGGTCCTCCGCCGGTCACGGCGGCCCGCACGGCGCTACCGTCCCCGCCAGTCGGGCGGGCGCTTCGCGGTGAAGGCCGCGTGGAACTCGGCGTAGTCCTCGCCGTTCATCAGCAGGGCCTGGGTGGCGGCGTCCAGTTCCACCGAGGCGGCGAGCGGCATGTCGAGCTCGGCGGTGAGCAGGGCCTTGGTCTGGGCGTAGGCGAGGGCGGGGCCGGCGGCGAGGTGGGCGGCGAGTTCGGCGGCGCGGGCTGCGGCCTTGCCCTCCTCGGTGACCTCGCTGAGCAGGCCGATCCGCTCGGCCTCGGCGGCCCGGACGGGTTCGCCGAGCATCAGCAGCCGGGTGGCGTGGCCGAGTCCGACGACCCGGGGCAGCAGGTAGGCGGCGCCCATGTCGCCGCCGGACAGGCCGACCCGGGTGAAGAGGAAGGCGAAGCGGGCGGTGGGGTCGGCGATGCGGAAGTCGGCGGCGAGGGCGAGGACCGCGCCCGCGCCGGCCGCGACTCCGTGCACGGCGGCGATGACGGGGAAGGGGCATTCCCGGACGGCCCGGACGACCTGGCCGGTCATCCGGTTGAAGTCGAGGAGTTGGGCGGTGTCCATGGCGAGGGTGGCGCCGATGATCTCGTCCACGTCGCCGCCGGAGCAGAATCCGCGGCCTTCGCCGCCGAGGACGAGGGCGCGGACGGAGCGTTCGCGGGAGAGTTCGGCGAGCAGATCGCGCAGGTCGGCGTAGGCGCCGAAGGTGAGCGCGTTCAGCTTCTCGGGGCGGTCGAGGGTGACGGTGGCCACGCCGTCCTGCCGGGTGACCCGGAGGTGGCGCCACCGTTCGGTGCCGGCTGCGGAACCAGTGAAGGGGCTCACGTCCTCGACGGTATCACTGCTTGGTGACTGCCGTCACAGAAACGCAACAGGCTGCGCCACTCGGGTCGAACGTCCCGCCCGTGGCGGCACCGGTCCCTTCCGCTTCGGCCGGGGTGCCCTGGGGCGCGCCATTTCCACTTCGTATCGTTGAATGTTGAAACCAGGAGGGAGTCGGGATGGAACCCGCAACAACAGCCGTGAGGGAAACCAGGGCCTCCGCCTGGCGCATCGGCCTCCCGCACACCACCGTGGCCGTACCGATGGCCCGCGCGCTGGTCCGCACCGCCCTCACCGAGGCCGAGGAGTCCGCGGACAGCGACACGGCGGAGCTGCTCACCGCCGAACTGGTCGCCAACGCCGTGGAGCACACCCGGGGCGGCGCACCCATCGAGCTGGTCGTGGAACTGCTGCCGAACGGCTGCCGGGTCGAGGTCCACGACGGCGATCCGCGGCCGCCCGGCGATCTGGTCCGGCCGCGCTCCGGCGACAGCTCCCCCGACCCCTGGCAGGAGCACGGCCGCGGGCTGCTCCTGATCCGCGCGCTCAGCTCGGCCTGCGGCCACCGCAGCACCGCGCACGGCAAGGCCGTGTGGTTCACCCTGGCCGCCCGGCCGGGCGTATGAGTATGCGCGGGGCTACGCGAGGGTGGCGACGAGCACGGCCTTGATGGTGTGCAGCCGGTTCTCGGCCTCGTCGAAGACGACCGAGTGCTCCGACTCGAACACCTCGTCGGTGACCTCCAGGGAATCCAGCCCGTGCCGGTCGAAGATCTCCCGCCCGACCTTGGTGTCCAGGTCGTGGAAGGCGGGCAGGCAGTGCAGGAACTTCACCCCGGGGTTGCCGGTGGCGCGCAGCACGTCCATGGTGACCGCGTAGCCGGACAGGGCCCTGATCCGCTCGTCCCAGACCTCCTTGGGTTCGCCCATGGACACCCATACGTCGGTGGCCACGAAGTCGGCCTGCGCGACGCCTTCGGCCACGTCCTCGGTGAGGGTGATCCGGGCCCCGGAGGACTCGGCGACGGCCCGGGCCCGGGCCACCGCCTGCTCGGCCGGCCAGTAGGCCTTCGGAGCGACGATCCGTACGTCCATGCCGAGCAGGGCGCCGGTGACCAGGTAGGAGTTGCCCATGTTGAAGCGGGCGTCGCCAAGGTAGGCGAAGGAGACCTGCTCCAGCGGCTTGGCCGTGTGCTCGGTCATGGTGAGCACGTCGGCGAGCATCTGGGTGGGGTGCCAGTCGTCGGTCAGCCCGTTGTAGACGGGGACGCCGGCGAACTCGGCCAGCGCCTCGACGGCGTCCTGACTGTCGCCCCGGTACTGGATGGCATCGAACATCCGGCCCAGCACCCGGGCGGTGTCCTTGACCGACTCCTTGTGCCCGATCTGCGAGCCGGAGGGGTCCAGGTAGGTGGTGTGGGCACCCTGGTCGGCGGCGGCCACCTCGAACGCGCAGCGGGTGCGGGTCGAGGTCTTCTCGAAGATCAGCGCGATGTTGCGGCCCTGGAGCCGGCGCACCTCGGCACCCGCGCGCTTGGCCGCCTTGAGCTCGGCGGCCAGGTCGATCAGGCCGCGGAACTCGTCGGCGGTGAAGTCGAGCTCCTTGAGGAAACTGCGGCCGGCGAGGTCGATGGCCATGGGGTGCGCTCCAGGATCACATGGACAGGGGATACTGGAAGTCTATACGACGCATTGCATCGCTATACAGAGCGGGTGAACAGACTCACACCGCGGCGCCCTCTGCGGGCGTCACACGGGGTCGCGTTCCACCGGGCAGCTCATGCAGCGCGGGCCGCCCCGCCCGCGCCCCAGTTCGCTGCCCGGGATCTCGATCACCTCGATGCCCTCCTTGCGGAGATGCGTATTGGTGGTGACGTTCCGCTCGTAGGCGACCACCACCCCCGGCTCCACCGCGAGCACGTTGCACCCGTCGTCCCACTGCTCCCGCTCGGCCGAGTGCACGTCCTGGGTGGCCGTCAGCACCCGGATGGCATCCAGCCCCAGGGCCGCCGCGATGGCCCGGTGCATGTGCTCCGGCGGGTGGTCGGTCACCTTCAGTTCCCGCTCGCCGTCGCCCGGCTCGATCGTGTAGGAGCGCAGCATGCCCAGGCCCGCGTACTGGGTGAAGGTGTCCGCGTCGACCATCGTCATCACCGTGTCGAGGTGCATGAAGGCTCGGCTCTTCGGCATGTCCAGCGCCACGATGGTGTGCGCGGAGCCCGCCGCGAACAGTCCGCGCGCCAGCATCTCCACGGCCTGCGGGGTGGTCCGCTCGCTCATCCCGATGAGCACCGCACCGTTGCCGATGACCAGGACGTCCCCGCCCTCGATGGTGGACGGATAGTCCGCCTGCCCCTGCGACCAGTAGTGGAAGGCCCCGGAGGCGGTGAACAGCGGATGGTGCTTGTAGATGGCCTCGAAGTGCACGGTCTCGCGCTGCCGGGCCGGCCAGCGCATCGCGTTGATGGAGACCCCGTCGTAGATCCAGGCGGAGGTGTCCCGGGTGAACAGGTGGTTGGGCAGCGGGCCCAGAAGGAAGCCGTCCAGGTCCAGGGCGTGGAAGCGGACCGACACCGGCTCGGCGTGCCGCTCCAGGAACTCCCGCTTGGTCATCCCGCCGACCAGCGCCTCCGCGAGGTCCGCCGACGGCAGCTCGTCGAACACCGCCCGCAGGTGGTCGGTGGCGAGCGGCCCGTACTCCTTCTCGTCGAAGACCCGGTCCAGGACCAGGCGCCGGGCCTCGTGGATGTCCAGCGCCTCCCGCAGCAGATCACCGAACAGATGGACCGCGACACCCCGGTCGCGCAGGACGTCGGCGAACCCGTCGTGCTCCTGCCGGGCCCGCCGCACCCACAGCACGTCGTCGAAGAGCAACGCGTCCTTGTTGCTGGGGGTGAGCCGCTTCAGCTCCAGGTCGGGCCGGTGCAGTATGACGCGGCGCAGCCGCCCGGTCTCGGAGTCGACATGGAATCCCATGCCGTACACGTTCGCAGACCGGGCGGCGTTTTGACGTCCCGTTGCCTCAGTGAAGGCCGAGGAGCGCCTTCGGTGCGGCAATGAGCTCCGGGGTGATCACGCCGAGCTTCGGGGTCACCACGTTCGGCAGCCCGAAGTTGGAGGCGTCCGGCATGGTCAGCGGCGAACCGACCACCGCGCCCGGCCCCCTGGCCAGCAGGGGGGTGGCGGGGGCGGCGACCGTACCCTTGCCGTCCGTCTCGGGCTTGCCCAGCAGGTTCGGCACCGGGGAGCTGACCAGGGTGTCGCCGAGCTCCGTGCCGATCGGGATCACCGGCAGGAGGGGGCTGGGCAGCATGTCGCCCGTGTGGTGCCGGGGCGGCTCGATCGCGCCGACCACCGGCACCGGCACACCGGTGCCCACGCGCGGCGCGTCCACCCCCAGGGAGGCCTCGAGCGCCTCGAGCGGCACCTCCACCGGAACCGCGTCGGCCACGGCAGGAGCCGCCGCCCCCGCCGCTGCCATACAGGTCATGAGCGCCGCAATGCTTCCGCGCGCGGTCATCTTCATATCTGACGTTCCGTCCTTCCGTCCGTGCATACACACCGCTGCCCTGGAAGAACGATCCCGCGCGCCGCTGGTCACAGGGCATCTCCAGGCTCCCGGCGTTTGAGGTGCGGGGGCCCGGGGGCGGAGCCCCCGCAACGGCGCCGCACCGCACCACCGGCAGGAGCCAAATCCAGCCCCGCCGGCGATTGAGGCGCGGGGCCCAGGGACGGATCCCCCGCAACGGCGCCGCACCACACCACCGGCAGCAGCCAAATCCAGCCCCGCCGGCGATTGAGGCGCGGGGTCCGGGGCAGCGCCCCGGCAACGGCGCCGCAGCCGAGCACGGCCCGTACCCCGGCGGGTTTCGACCCGCCGGGGTACGGCAGCGGAGGCCGGAAGCCCGGCGGCAGCGGGCGGCAGGGGGCGGAGCTCAGAGCCGGGGGTCGACCGGCTCCGACTCCAGCGCCAGCACCGCGAACACCGCCTCGTGCACCCGCCACAACGGCTCCCCCGCCGCCAGCCGGTCCACCGCCTCCAGACCCAGCGCATACTCCCGCAGCGCCAGCGACCGCTTGTGCCCGAGGAACCGCTGCCGCAGCCGCTCAAGGTTCTCCGGACGCGTGTACTCCGGCCCGTAGATGATCCGCAGGTACTCCCGTCCCCGGACCTTGACGCCCGGCTGTACCAGCCGCCCGTCCGCGCCCCGCGCATACGCCTGCAGCGGCTTGACGACCATCCCCTCGCCGCCCGCGGCCGTCAGCTCCAGCCACCACTCGGTGCCCGCCCGTACCGACTCCGGGTCCGCAGGATCCACCACCATCCGGCCGGTCCGCCGCAGCAGCCCGGTCCCGTTCTTCTCGTCCGCCTCGACCAGCCGGTCCAGCCAGGCCAGCTGCCGGTCGTGCGGGACCGCGGCCAGGCTGCGGCCCTGCGCCGCCAGCAGCTGGAACGGCGCGTAGCGGACCCCGTCGAGGCCGTCGGTGGTCCAGCAGTAGCGCCGGTACGCCTCGGTGAACGCGGCCGCGCCCTCCGCCCGGCCGCGCTGCCGGGCGAGCAGTTCGCCGGTGTCGACACCGCGCGCGGCGGCCGCCTCCAGCGCGGCCAGCGCCTCCGGGAACACCGCGCCGGCCGCCGCGCCCACCGCCGCGTACTGGTTGCGGAGCAGTCCGGTGGACTTCAGCGACCACGGCAGCAGTTCGCCGTCGAGCAGCAGCCAGTCGCCCGCGCCGGAGGCGCTGTCGGATGCAGCGAGCTCCTCCCACAGGCCGGCGCCGTCGACCGCGTCCCGCAGGCGGGTGAGGACCTCCTCGGTGACCTGCGGGTCGTCGAAGAAGGGCCGCCCGGTGCGGGTGTAGACGGACCCGGTGGCTCCGGTCACCCCGAAGCGCTCCCCGGCCGCGGCCGCGTCCTTGCAGAGCAGCACGACCGCGCGCGAGCCCATGTGCTTCTCCTCGCACACGACCCGCTCGATGCCGTCCTTGCGGTACTGCGCGAACGCCTCGGCCGGGTGCTCCAGGTACCCCTCCTCCTTCGAGGTGGCGGTCGGTGCCATGGTCGGCGGCAGGTACGGCACCAGCCGCGGGTCGACCGCGAACCGGCTCATCACCTCCAGGGCGGCCGCCGCGTTCTCCTCCCGCACCGTGACGTTGCCGAGGTGCCGGGTCTCGACGATCCGCCGGCCGTGGACGTCGGCCAGGTCCAGCGGGCGCCCCTCCAGGCCCCCGGGCGCCTGGGCGACCAGCGGCTTGACCGGCTCGTACCAGACCTTCTCGGCCGGTACGTCGACCAGTTCGCGCTCCGGCCAGCGCAGCGCGGTCATCCTGCCGCCGAAGACGGCGCCGGTGTCCAAGCAGATGGTGTTGTTGATCCACGAGGTGTCCGGGACCGGGGTGTGGCCGTACACCACCACGGCCTTGCCCCGGTACTCCTCGGCCCACGGGTAGCGCACGGGCAGGCCGAACTCGTCGGTCTCGCCGGTGGTGTCCCCGTAGAGGGCGTGCGAGCGGACCCGGCCGGAGGTGCGGCCGTGGTACTTCTCCGGCAGGCCAGCGTGGCAGACCACCAGCTTGCCGCCGTCGAGCACGTAGTGGCTGACCAGCCCGTCGATGAACTCGCGGACCTCGGCGACGAACTCCTCGTCCTCCCGGGCCAGCTGCTCGACCGTCTCGGCGAGGCCGTGGGTCTGCTGGACCTTGCGCCCCTTGAGGTACCGGCCGAGCTTGTTCTCGTGGTTTCCGGGCACGCACAGGGCGTTGCCCGACTTGACCATGCCCATGACGCGACGCAGGACGCCGGGGCTGTCGGGTCCGCGGTCGACGAGGTCGCCGACGAACACGGCGGTGCGGCCCTCCGGGTGGACACCGTCCCGGTAGCCGAGCTTGGCGAGCAGGGTCTCCAGCTCGGAGGAACAGCCGTGGATGTCACCGATGATGTCGAAGGGTCCGGTGAGGTGGGTGAGGTCGTTGAAGCGCTTCTCCAGGACGACCTCGGCGGCCTCGGCCTCCTCGACGCTGCGCAGGACGTGCACCTTGCGGAAGCCCTCCCGCTCCAGGCCGCGCAGCGAGCGGCGGAGGTCGCGGCGGTGCCGCTGGATGACCTGGCGGGGCAGCCCGGCCCGGTCGGGGCGGGCCGCGTTGCGTTCGGCGCACACCTCCTCGGGCATGTCGAGGACGATCGCGATGGGCAGCACGTCGTGGGCGCGGGCCAGCTGGACCAGCTGGCGGCGGGCTTCCTGCTGGACGCTGGTGGCGTCCACGACGGTGAGCCGGCCGGCGGCCAGCCGCTTGCCGGCGATGTAGTGGAGGACGTCGAAGGCGTCCCGGCTGGCGCTCTGGTCGTTCTCGTCGTCGGCGACCAGGCCCCGGCAGTAGTCGGAGGAGAGGATCTCGGTGGGCTTGAAGTGCTTGCGGGCGAAGGTGGACTTGCCCGAGCCGGTGGCGCCGATCAGGACGACGAGGGACAGGTCGGTGACGGGCAGCACCCGCTTGTTCAGGTTCTCGGTGGTGTTCATGCGGCCTTGCCCTCCTTCGGGCTCTCGTTGGCGCTCTCGCTGTCGTTCACCAGGGTGAAGACGGCCATCTGGGTGGGCGGCCCGACCTCGGGGTCGTCGGGTCCGACCGGCAGGAACGCGGCCTCGTACCCGTACCGCCCGGCTGTTTCCCCCGCCCAGGCCCGGAACTCGTCCCGGGTCCATTCGAAGCGGTGGTCGCCGTGCCGGACGTGGCCGGCGGGCAGGGACTCCCAGCGGACGTTGTACTCGACGTTCGGGGTGGTGACGAGGACCGTGCGGGGGCGGGCCGAGCCGAACACCGCGTACTCGAGGGCGGGCAGCCGGGGCAGGTCCAGGTGCTCGATGACCTCGCTGAGCACGGCCGCGTCGTAGCCGGCCAGCCGCTTGTCGGTGTAGGCCAGGGAGCCCTGGAACAGGGTGACCCGGGCGGCCTGCCGTTCGCCCATGCGGTCCAGCCGCAGCCGCCGGGCGGCGACGGTCAGGGCGCGCATGGACACGTCCACGCCGGTGATCTCGGTGAAGGCGACGTCCTTGAGGAGTTCCTGCACCAGCTGCCCCTGCCCGCAACCGAGGTCCAGCACGCGCTGCGCGCCGGCCGCGCGCAGGGCGGCGAGGATGGCGTCGCGGCGCTGCACGGCCAGCGGCACCGGCCGCTCCTCGGTGTCCTGGGATTCGTCGACGGCGTTGTCGATCTCCTCGACCTCGCTGCCGTCGGCCTCGGCGAGCCGGACCAGTTCCAGGCGCTCCATGGCGTCCCGGGTCAGGCCCCGGCGGCGGGACAGGTAGCGGGCGGTGATGAGCTGGTGTTCGGGGTGCCCGGCCAGCCATCCGTCACCGGCCCGCAGCAGCTTGTCGACCTCGTCGGGGGCCACCCAGTAGTGCTTGGCGTCGTCCAGCACGGGCAGCAGGACGTACAGCTGTCGCAGCGCGTCGGCGAGCTTGAGCTCGCCTTCGAGGACGAGCCGTACGTAGCGGGAGTCGCCCCACTCCGGGAACTCGGCGTCCAGCCGGACCGGGACGGCCTCCACGGATGCCCAGCCCAGCGGCCCGAACAGCCGCTGAACCAGCTCGGGGCCGCCGCGCGCGGGCAGCACCGGAACCTCGATCCGCAGCGGCAGTGCCCGCTCCGGCAGCTCCGGCCGGGCGGCGCACTGCCCCTTCAGGGCGCTGCGGAAGACGCTGCTGAGCGCGACGGCGAGCAGCGAGGACGCGGCGTACGGCCGGTCGTTGACGTACTGCCCGAGCGCGGCATCGGGAGTCCCGCCCCGCCCCTTGCCCTGACCTCGCCGGACCAGCGCCACCGGGTCGACCTCGAGCAGCAGCGCGGCCGTGCACCGCTCGTCCGTGGCCTCGGGGTAGAGGACGTGGGCCGTGCCGTGGGAGGTGGCGAACGCCTGCGCCTTGCCGGGATGCTTGTGCAGCAGGAAGCCCAGGTCAGTGGCGGGGTGCTCGGTGGTACCGGTCGTAGTGATCGTCAGGAACATGCGTGTGAGTATGTGCGGACCGCTGTCGTCCGGCCAACGGTTTTCAGGTGGTCCGGGCTGCCAGGGCGGCGATGTCGGGCGGGCCGATGCGGCAGCAGCCGCCGATGAGGCGGGTGCCGGACTGCTGCCAGGCGGTGACCGGCCAGGGGACGGGGGCGGGCGGCGGGTGCCAGAGGCCGGCCGTGGCGTCCCAGACGGAGCCGTCGTTGGGGTAGGCGACGACGGGTTTGCCGGTGGCGGCGGCGAGGGCGACGGCCGGCAGGACCTCCGCGGGGTCACAGCAGTTGACCCCGACCGCGATGACCTCCTCGGATGCGGCGGCCTGTGCGAAGGCCTCGGCGAGGGGCTGGCCGGCCCGGGTCCGGCCGCCCTGCACGGTGTACGACAGCCAGGCGCGGGCGCCGGTCCCGGCGAGGACGGACAGCAAGGCCTCGGCCTCCTCGGTGTCCGGGACGGTCTCCAGGGCGAGGACGTCGGGGCCGGCCGCCAGCAGGGCCTCGATGCGGGGGCGGTGCCAGTCGGCCAGGGCGGCCACGCTCAGGCCGTACCGGCCGCGGTACTCGGAGCCGTCCGCCAGCAGTGCGCCGTACGGGCCGACCGAGGCGGCCACCCACACCTCGTGGTCCGCGGTTTCGGCGGCCCGCGCGGCCAGGGCGACGCTGCGGTGCAGCAGCGGCGGTTCGGCCCCGACCTGGTAGCTCGCGGTGATCAGCACCTCGGCGCCGGCCCGGGCGTAGGCGGTGTGGGCGGCCAGGACCTGCTCCGGGGCCTCGTCCAGCACCCGGCCCGTCCAACGGCCGCCGGACAGGTCGCAGCCCTGGTCGGCGAGCTGGTTGCTGAGCCCGCCGTCCAGCAGGACGGTGCGGCGGGCGAGGGCGTCGGCGAGCGGGCCGGATGCGCGGGTCATCGGGCCGTCAGCCGAGCTGGGACAAGACCTGGGAGGAGATCAGCTCCAGGTGGTCCAGGTCGTCGAGGTCGAGCACCTGGAGGTAGATCCGCGAGGAGCCGAGCTCCGCGTAGGTGCCGATCTTCTCCACCACCTCGGCGGGCGAGCCGGCCAGCCCGTTGGCCTTGAGCTCGTCTACCTCCCGGCCGATGGCGGCGGCCCGGCGGGCCACCTCGGCCTCGTCCTTGCCGACGCACACGACGAGCGCGTTGGAGTAGACGAGCTCCTCGGGCTTGCGGCCTGCCTCTTCGACGGCGGCCCGGACCCGGCCGAACTGCCGCTCGCTGTCGGCGACGGAGGCGAACGGCATGTTGAACTCGTCCGCGTACCGGGCCGCCAGCGCCGGGGTGCGCTTGGCCCCGTGGCCGCCGATCAGCACCGGCACCCTGGCCTGGGCGGGCTTGGGCAGCGCGGGCGAGTCCTCGATCCGGTAGTAGGCGCCGGTGTAGTCGAAGGTCTGCCCGGTCTCGGTGCCCCACAGGCCGGTGACGATGGCCAGCTGCTCCTCCAGCCGGGCGATCCGCTCCGCCGGGAAGGGGATCCCGTACGCCTTGTGCTCCTGCTCGAACCAGCCCGCGCCGAGGCCCAGTTCGATCCGGCCGCCGGACATCTGGTCCACCTGCGCGACCTGGATGGCGAGCACCCCGGGCAGCCGGAAGGTGCCGGCGGTCATCAGGGTGCCGAGCCGGATCCGCTTGGTCTCTCGGGCCAGGCCCGCGAGGGTGATCCAGGCGTCGGTGGGGCCGGGCAGCCCGTCGGCCGAGCCCATCTTCAGATAGTGGTCCGAGCGGAAGAACGCGTCGAAGCCGAGGTCTTCGGTGGCCTTGGCCACCTTCAGCAGGGTGTCGTAGTCGGCGCCCTGCTGGGGTTCGGTGAAAATGCGGAGATCCATGCATCCCATCCTGCCCTTCCCACCCCTGCCGGGTGAATCTCCGTCAACGTCGAGCCCCGGCCCCGTCCTCGCCAGTGACCAGCGCCGATGGGGATCGTTGGCTCGGACGGAGCCGGACCGCCCGGCCCGCGCGCCGGCGGCCCGTTCGCCGGTGCGTCCACCGCACCCTTCCGCTTTGGAAGGGACCGGGCCGAGGAGGCCGCCGCCATGTCCCAGGAGTCCGTGCCCGAGCACACCGGACCGGAGCCCGCGGTACCCGCACAGAGCGGCGCACCGAAGGGACTTCTCCAGCAGATGGAAGAGCTGATGGCCGCACTGAACGCCGACCTCTCCCAGCTCGACGCCGACCTCCAGTCCTCCGCGGAGCGCACCCCCGAGAACGGGAACCCCTCCCCCTTCCGGAGCTGAGCAGGTCCCGGTCCCGCCGCCCCGCGCGGCGGGACCCGCCCGGGGCCCCGCCCGGACGGAACCTAGGCGACCCCGGAGGCTGAACCCCGCTCGCGCACCGACAGCCGGCGCAGGATCGACCGGACGCGGTCGCTGGACTCGTCTGCCGCGTCGATGGCCTCTATGCACGGCCAGTACAGGGCATCGTCATCGGTGGCGCAGGCCACCCCGACCAGCGCTATGCCCACCTCGCCCAACAGCGCCTGCAACCCGAGCAGCACCTGCCGGATGTCCGAGACCCCGCTCAACTGGGCAGCCCGCGGCGGATGGTCGGGCACTCTGCCCTCCCCCTGTAGCTGCGCCCGGTCGAGCACACCGCAGCCTCTGGTCCCCGCCTCGCCCAGCCCCCGGGCCTCCGCTCTGAGCTCCCGCGGCCCGGTGACCGCCAGCCAGCTCCCGATCCCCTGGGCCAATGCCTGCGCCTGCCAGGCTTCGGCGACGATGTCCGTCGCCGCCCCGCTCTGTGCCAGCGCATGCCGGCCGGCCGCAATAAGCCGTACCGCATCCATATGCCGTCCCCCGTCCGCACGACACCCCGTACTCACCACTACCCAGAGTGAGGGCAACGGGCCGGTAAGGCTAGGGGTATTCGGAAAATGTGGACAGAATCAAGGTTGTGGATGACGCCATCACTCCGAAGAGTGACGGTCCGGTCCCCGAGCACCCGGCAGCGGGAAGCGGAGCTCGTTCCTCTCGATCTTCGCGGCGAGCGCATCCAGCACATCCACCCCGAGGACCTCACAGAACTGCAGCAGGTACGCCAGGACGTCGGCCACCTCGTCGGCCACCCGGTGCGCGGTGTCCGGCTCCTCCATCACCCGCTCCGACTGTTCCGGGGTCAGCCACTGGAAGATCTCCACCAGTTCGGCGGCCTCCACGCTCAGCGCCACCGCCAGGTTCTTCGGCGTGTGGTACGGCTCCCAGCCGCGCGCCGCCGCGAACTCGGCGAGCCGTCGCTGGAGTTGCCCCAGCCGCTCGCCGCCGTCCGCCCTGTCTTCCCTGTCTGCGTTCACCAGGTCTCTCCCAGGATGCCCCGGCCTTCAGCCCGGGGAGGAATGGGTCCTTGGGGCGGAGCCGCGGAGCGGCGGAGTTCGTGTCGCATCTGGTGTGACCTGCGCTTTCGGCTGTTGTCAGTGTCGACGGCTAGCTTTGATCCATGACGACGACAGCGATAGCCGAGGAGGCCGGGCACGCCCGGTACACCTACCGGCTTCGTGTGTCGTCCACGGCCCGTGCCGCTCTGGAAGCGGAGTGGGTGCGGTGCCGGTGGGTCTGGAACGAGTGTGCGGCCCGGTCGAAGAAGGCTTACGCCGAGGATGAGAAATGCGGTCCGGCCCGTCTGGACAAGATGCTGACCGAAGCCCGCGCCGCGAACGGGTGGCTGCGCGAAGGTTCGTCGGTTCTGCAGCAGCAGATCATCCGGGACTTCGCCAAGTCCCGGGCCAAGGCGTTGAAGGACATCAAGGCCCGGTTGCCGGTGCGGCAGCGGACGAGTATGCCTCGCTACAAGAAGAAGCACACGGCGGACCCGAGCCTGAACTACACGCAGCGCGGTTTCGGGATCAAGGACGGTCGTCTGCACCTGGCGGGCGGTGTCGTGGTATCGGTGGTGTGGTCGCGGGACCTGCCCAAGCCGCCGTCCTCGGTGCGGATCTACCGGGACAGCCTCGGGCACTGGTACGCCAGCTTCGTTGTCGCTACCACGACCGAGGCCCTGCCCGCCACGGGCCGGGACATTGGGATCGACTGGGGCGTGCAGGAGACGGCGACCACAACCAGCGACACCCACGATCTGCCCCACGCGCAGCACGGCAAGACCGCCGCTCAGCGTCTGGCCCGCTATCAGCGGATGATGGCCCGGCGTCGTCCCCCGAAGGGAAAGCCGGGGTCGAAGGGCTACCGGGAGGCGAAGCGGCAGACCGCGAAGCTGCACAAGAAGGTGGTCCGGCAGCGTGAGGACACCGGCCGCAAGTGGGCGAAGAGCGTGGTCCGCGACCATGACCGGCTCGCGGTCGAGGACTTCCGCCCGAAGTTCCTCGCCAAGTCCACCATGGCGAAGAAGGCGGCCGACGCGTCGATCTCCGCGACCAAACAGGCGCTGATCCACATGGCCCGCAAACACGGCCGTGAACTCCACCTCGTCAACCCCGCGCACACCACCATGGACTGCGCACAGTGCGGAGCAAGAGCCAAGCACGCACTACCTCTTTCAGAACGAACGTATACGTGCACCGCGTGCGGAGCCGTCTCGCCAAGAGACAAGAACTCAGCCCGCGTGATGCTCGTCCGGGCTGGTCTCAACCCGGCTGGTGCTGATCGTGCAAGACCTGACGGACCGCCGGTCCGCAGGCGACGTGAGCCAGGAATCCCCGTCCTTTAGGGCGGGGAGGATGTCAAAGCCCCAGGTCTACCACCGTCACCCCCGGCAGCCCGCGTGCGCCCGCCGCTTCCTCTCCGACCGCCGCGACCAGCCGCAGGTGCCCCCGCCCGCCGGACAGCCGGGCCAGCCGGACCAGTTCGGCCCGCTGCCGCGCGTCCATCCCCCGGTCGAAGCCGTCGGCGAGCACGGTCAGCGCCTGCCGGGCCGAGGGCAGTTCGGTGGCCGGCTCCACCGCGAGCACCCCGGGCCCGGTGAGCAGCACCAGCGCCAGCGCCAGGAAGCGGAGCTCGCCGTCGCCCAGCCGGCCCAGCACGGTGGCCGGGCCGGTGCCGCGGAGCAGGTCGGCGGCCACCCGCCCGCCGGCGACCGCCCGGGCCGCCAGGTCCTGCACCGGACCCGCGCAGGCGTTCCGCGCCGCGTCCACCAGGAGGGCGTGCCGGGTGCCGCACTCGTTGCGGGTCCGGCGCAGTACGTCGGCCAGGTTGCCGCAGTCACCGGCCAGCCGGCCCTCCCCCAGGACCGCGGGCGCCCGCATCCGGTCCGGCTTCGGGTCGCAGGCGTACACCGAGCGCAGGGCGACCACCACCTGTTCCGCGGCGTCCAGTACCCGGCGCTGGCCCTCGGTCCGGCCGGCCACCCGCAGCGGCAGCAGGGCGGTGCCGAGCAGGTCGTCGGGCAGCGGGGCGCGGGTGACCCCGCCGGTGCCGCCGGTCAGCCAGGCGGCCTGGACCGTCCGCCGGCCGGGGTCCCGCAGGGCGGTGGTGAGCAGGGTCTGCCCGGCCGCGCTGAGCCGTTCGCCGACGATCCGCAGCTCGGGTTCGGCCTGCACGGCGAGGTCGAGGCGGACGGGCCCGCCCGGGCCGTCGACCGTACAGCCGATCCGGAAGCCGCGGCGTCCGGCCGCGTCCGGCAGGGCCCGGTCCGGGACGCAGCCGGCCGGGTCGGGGAACACCTCGTCCAGTGCGGCCCCGGACCCGAGTCCGGCGAGGGCGGAGTAGGCGGCAAGCACCTGGGACTTGCCGCTGCCGCTGGGTCCGGCGAGGAGGGTGACCGGCCCGAAGGCGAAGGCGGCGGCGCGGTGCCGCCCGAAGGCGGACAGCCTCAACTCGGACACGGCCGGCCGCAGCTGCCCGCCCGCCACCCGGGTGTGCGGGGGCGCAACGCCGGCGTCCGGCCGCCCGATCCGCCAGTCGTACGTCCGCGGGTCCGGCACCCCACCGCCCCGCCCCGCTCCGGCGGACCGTACGGGCGCTGTCGGGCCGGCGGACCGTACGGGCGCGGCCGGCCCGGCCTCCGGTCCGGCGGATAAGACCGAACCGGGCGCCGAACCAGGCTCGGCCGAACGAGCCGAACCGACCGGACCAGCCGGACCGACGAAACCAGCGGGACCGGCGGGACCGGCGGGACCGGCGGGACCAGCCGGACCGACCGGATCTGCCGGACCGACCGGATCTGCCGGACCGACCGGATCAGCCGGCAGGTCGGCGGTGCCGCGCCCGGTGGCCGGCGCGGCGGGGTGCAGGGTGGCGTCCATGCGGCGGACGGTACGGCCCGGCCGGTGGCGCGGTGCGCCGCCGAACCGTTCCACCGGCGGGACCTTCCTACGATCGGGGGACGGCTGCAGCCGCGATGCCCTCGACTTCGGTGCCGACCGGGGCGAGCAGGAAGACGTTCCGGTCCACCCGGTGCATCCCGCTGCCCAGACCGAAGACCACCCCGCTGCTGAAGTCCAGGATGCGCTTGGCCACTTCGCCGTCGGCACCGGTCAGGTCGAGCAGGACCGGGATCTGCGCGACCAGGTATTCGGCGACCTCGCGGGCGTCCGCGAAGACCTGGACCCGGAGGACGACGAAGCGCCGCTGCTCCGCGCCGGCCGTCCGGTCGGCCGCGGGGATGGTGCGGTGATCCACCCGCGACGGCCACTCGTTGCGACTGCGCAGGGGCACGACCTGCGCGAGCCCCTCCCACTGTTCGTCGGTGACGTCGTACCTGCTCACCGGCCCACCTCGGCCCCACGCTTCATGTGCATCCCGCCATCCTCTCGCGTTTCACCCGTTCAGCCCAACACCGACACGAACGACGTAGGGTCGCGCCCATGAGCAGTCGCGATGAGCTTCGTACACTGCCCCGTCCGCGCACCCGGCGGATCGACGCGGTGCGCAACCGCGAGCAGATTCTCGCCGCGGCCGACCAGCTGTTCGCCGAACGGGATCCGCGGACCGTCACGATGGACCAGATAGCGAAGGCGGCCGGGGTGGGCCGGGCCACCCTGTACCGCCGGTTCCCCGATCCCCGGGCGGTCGCCGCGGCCCTCCTCGACGAGCACGAGCGGCTGCTCCAGGAGAGGTTGACGTACGGTCCGCCGCCGCTGGGCCCCGGCGCGCCGGCCGCCGAGCGGCTCGCCGCCTTCTACACGGCGGCCGTGGAGCTGCTCGAACGCCACCTTCCGCTGGCCCTGGGGGCCGGGACGGGACCGGCCCGGTACACCGGCGATGCGTACGGCGACTGGCGCCGCCACGTGCGCGCCCTGCTGGCCGAGGCGGGAGTGGAGGATCCCGACGCCTGGGCGGACATCGCGCTCAGCCCGCTGGCCCCGGACGCCTACCAGTACCAGCGGCACGGCCGCGGGCTCAGCCCGGAGCGGATCGCGCGCGCCCTCGGCGCGCTGACCCACCGGCTACTCAGCAGCCGGGAGATGGGTTAGGTTAGGCATGCCTAACCACGCCTCCTCGGGATGATGGAGAGATCCGCATGCGCATGCCCGGTGCCCCTGCCTCCCCGGCCGCCAGCACCCCCGCCCGGCCCACCGACGCCGAACGGGTCCGCTCCGTACTCGCCGCCGCCCACTCCATGACCGTGGTCACCGACGGAATCCGTACCGAGGTCCGCCAGATGGACGGCTCCGACGTCCTCGGCCGGTTCCACCTCCACCCCGTCCCGGAACGCGCCCCGGCCCAGGACGACCGCCCCGCGATCCGGCTGGAGTTCACCGACGTCTCCCCCGCTCCGGTCCGCGACCGGGTGCGCGCCCGCGTCACCATCCTCGGGCGGCTGCTGACGCCGTTCCCGGCGGACCTCGCCGACAGCACCTGCGTGGAGTACGCCCAGGCCGTCCTGGAGACCTCCGGGGGCCGCGCGTACATCGGGCTCGACGAGCTGGACGAGGCCTGTCCCGACCCGCTCGCCCCGTACGAGGCGGGCATGCTCACCCACCTCCTCGACGACCACCCCGAGCTGGTCACCCTGCTGCTCCGGCTGGTCCCGCAGCAGCCGGCCGGCGCCGTCCTGCGCGCGCTGCCGCTCGCGATCGACCGGTACGGGATCACCCTGCGGCTGGAGCTGCGCAGCGGCCACCGCGACGTCCGGCTGCCCTTCCCCTCCCCGCTGGACGACGTGGAACAGTCCGGCGCCCAGATCCATGCCCTGCTCAGCGCCGCCCGCCGGCGCTCGCACCGCAACACCCTGCCCGCCTGACCGGACCTCCCGGAATACCGCGGTACGGCGCCCGGTTGCCCTAGATCATGAAGGCAATCACGTACAGCGCATACGGAACACCCGCTGCTCTTCAGCTCGTTGAGGTCCCGCAGCCCAAGGTCGGGCCCGGCGAGGTGCTGGTGCGGGTGAAGGCCGCCGGGGTCAACCCGGTCGACTGGAAGCTGTCCTCCGGATACCTCGACTCCATCCTCGAAGTCCGCTACCCCGTCATCCCCGGCTGGGACGTGGCCGGTGTCGTCGAGGCGGTCGGCGAGGACACCTTCGACTACGCCGTCGGCGACGAGGTCTACGGCTACGTCCGCAAGGAGTGGGTGGAGCTCGGCACCTACGCCGAGCTGGTCGCCGCCCCCGTCCGCACCCTCGCCCGCAAGCCGCGCGCCCTCACCTTCGAGCAGGCCGCCGGCATACCGCTGGCCGGCCTGACCGCGTACCAGTCCCTCACCCGGGTCGGCCTGAAGGCCGGCGAGACCGTGGTGATCCACTCGGCGGCCGGCGGCACCGGCTCCCTGGGCGTGCAGATCGCGGTCGCCCTCGGCCTGCGCGTGATCGGCACGTCCGGCGCCCACAACCACGACTACCTGCGGTCGCTCGGTGCCGAGCCGGTCCTGTACGGCGAGGGCCTCGCGGACCGGATCCGTGCCCTGGCCCCCGACGGCATCGACGCCGGCCTCGACTTCTACGGGGACGGGGTGGACATCCTCCAGCCGCTGGTGCGGCAGCGCGACCGGGTGGTGTCCATCGCCGACTACCAGGCCGCCTCGAAGGGCGCCCACCAGCTGTGGGTGCGGCCGGACACCACCGACCTCACCTTCCTGGCCGAACTCGCCGACGCCGGCAAGCTGGACGTCAGCGTCGCGCACGCGCTGCCGCTGGAGGAAGCCGCGAAGGCGTGGGAGCTCAGCGCCTCCGGCCGCACCCGCGGCAAGATCGTCCTGACGGTCTGACGTCAGGACCGCGCGCGCACGGGCGGGTGCCGCCGGAGACCGAGCCCCGGTCTCCGGCGGCACCCGCGGTTCAGGGCACCCCGGCCAGGAGCGGCGCTACGCGGTGATCGGCTGCGCCGCCGGGCCGGAGCCCCGCTCCGCCGGGTGGCCGGTCATGCGCTCCGCCCGGCACGGGCGTAGCGGTTGGCGGGGCGCGGCAGGCCGTAGTTCTCGCGCAGGGTGCGGCCGGTGTACTCGGTGCGGAAGAGCCCGCGGCGCTGGAGGATCGGCACGACCTGGTCGACGAAGTCGGTCAGGCCGGTGGGCAGGACCGGCGCCATGATGTTGAAGCCGTCGGCGGCTCCCCGGGTGAACCACTCCTCCAGCTGGTCGGCGATCTGCTCCGGGGTGCCGGCGAAGACCCGGTGACCGCGGCCGGCGCCGAGGCGGGCGATCAGCTCGCGCAGCGTGAGGCCTTCGCGGCGGCCGAGCTCGGCGACGAGGGTGAAGCGGCTCTTGTTGCCGTTGATGTCCCGCTCCTCGGGCAGGTCGGGCAGCGGGCCGTCGAGGGGGAGCCCGGTGAGGTCGACGCCGAGCATCCCGGAGAGCTGGGCGAGTCCGTACTCCGGCACCTGGAGCTCGGTGAGCTGCTGCTCCAGGGCCTTGGCCTCGGCCTCGGTGGAGCCGATGACGGGCGCGATGCCGGGCAGGACGAGCAGGTCGCTCTCGGTGCGGCCGAACTTCGCCAGGCGGGACTTGAGGTCCTTGTAGAAGGTCTGGCCGTCGGCGAGGGTCTGCTGGGCGGTGAAGACGGCCTCGGCGTACTGGGCGGCGAACTCCTTGCCGTCCTCGGAGGATCCGGCCTGCACCAGGAGCGGGTGGCCCTGGGGCGAGCGGGGCACGTTGAGCGGGCCGGCGACGCCGAAGTGCTCGCCGCGGTGGGCGGCCGGGTGCAGCTTGTCGGTGTCGGCGTAGATGCCGCGCTCCTTGTCGAGGACGATCGCGTCGTCCTCCCAGCTGTCCCAGAGCTTGGTGGCGACGTCGAGGAACTCGCGGGCCCGGTCGTAGCGGAGGCCGTGCTCCAGGTGCTCGTCCCGGTTGAAGTTGCGGGCCTCGTCGACGGTGCCGGAGGTGACGATGTTCCAGCCGGCGCGGCCGCCGCTGATGTGGTCGAGGGAGGCGAACTTCCGGGCCGTGTGGAAGGGCTCGTTGAAGGTGGTTGAGACGGTGGCGATGAGCCCGATGTGCTCGGTGACGGCGGCAATGGCGGAGAGCAGCGTGAGCGGCTCGAACCCGCCGAGGGCGTTGTAGCGGGCCTTGCCCCAGAGGGCGAGCCCGTCGGCGAAGAAGACCGAGTCGAGCCGTCCGCGCTCGGCGGTGCGGGCCAGCTCCTGGAAGTACCGCAGGTCGGTGACGCGCTCGGGGCTGCTGTCCGGGTGGCGCCAGGCGGCGTCGTGGTGACCGGCGTTCATCAGGAACGCGTTGAGGTGCAGGGTGCGGGACGTGCGGGGTGTACTGGGCGTGCGGGGCGTGCGGGGCGTGCGGGGCGTCTGATCGGTCATGGCGCTTCCTGGGTGTGGTCGGGGCGGCTGGTCAGCCGTTGGTGGGGACGCGCCAGAGGCTGAGGCGGCGCTCGAGGGTGACGAGGAGTTGGTTGAAGGCCACGCCGATCGCCGAGATCGTGATGATCCCCGCGTACATCTGCGGGATCGCGAAGTTGAACTGCGAGGCGTTGATGAGGTATCCGAGGCCGGCCTTGGCTCCGATCATCTCGGCGGCGACGAGGACCAGGATCGACACGGCGCCGGCCAGCCGGATCCCGGTGAAGATCACCGGGACGGAGGCCGGGAGGATCACCTTCTGGAACAGCCGGAGCGTGGACAGGTCCATCGAGCGGGCCAGCTTGACCAGGGTGGGGTCGGCGTTGCGGACGGCGCTGATGGTGTTGAGCAGGACGGGCCAGAGGCAGGCGTAGACGACGATCGACACCTTGGAGGTCTCGCCGATGCCCAGCAGCAGGACGAAGACCGGCAGCAGCGCCAGGGCGGCGGTGTTGCGGAAGACCTCCAGCAGCGGGTTGAGGAGGTCGGCGAGCGGCCGGTACCAGCCGATCAGCAGGCCGAGCGGCACGGCGGCGGCCACGGCGATGCCGAACCCGCCGAAGGAGCGGACGAGGCTGGCCCGGGCGTGCTCGGCCAGCTGTCCGTCTCCGAGCAGCTCCCACCAGGCGACGGCGACCTCGCTGATCGGCGGGAGGAAGGTGGCGTCGACCAGGCCGGCCCGCGGGGCGGTCTCCCAGAGGACGATCAGGGCGAGGACGGCGGCGGAACGGACGGCCACGGCACGCAGGGCGCGGCCGACGGCGAGGGCGGCGGAACGGGCGGCGGACCCGGCGGACCCGGCGGACCGGGCGGAACCGGCGGACCCGGCGCGGACGGGGCGCGGGCCGGCGGGAGCCGACGCCTTCGCCGGAACCCCCGTCCCGGGGGGCGCCGGAACCTCCGTCCCCGTCCGGTCGGCGGACGCCGCATCCATCCCGGCGGGCGCCGAAACCTCCGTCCCGGTGGACGACGCCACAGCCCCGGTCTCCACGGGTGCCGCGGCGGCCTGCGCCTCCGGGCCCGGCGGGGCCGTGGTGGCCGCCGGCCGTGTCAGACCCGTCGTGGTGTGCGGTGTCATGCGACGGCCTCCTTCTCCAGTTGCTGGGCCCGGGCCACCTCGTCGTGGAGGAGGGTCCAGATCTCGTGGCGGTAGCGGGCGAACTCCGGGCTGGACCGCAGGTCCTCGCCCAGCAGTCCGGAACGGTCCCCGAAGGAGACCGGGACGACTTCCTTGATGCGGCCGGGCCGGGACGTCATGACCGCCACCCGCTGCCCGAGGTAGACGGCCTCTTCGATGCCGTGGGTGATGAACACGACGGTCTTGCCGGTGCTCTGCCAGATCCGGCGCAGCTCGTCCTGGAGCGATTCGCGGGTCTGGGCGTCCAGCGCCGCGAACGGCTCGTCCATCAGCAGCACGTCCGGGTCGTACGCGAGGGAGCGGGCGATCGCCACGCGCTGGCGCATGCCGCCGGACAGCTCGTGCGGATGGCGCTCCTCGAAGCCGGCCAGTCCGACCAGGTCGAGGAACTCCCGCGCCCGGGCGGCGCGCTGCCGCCGCGGCACGCCGGTGGCCTCCAGTCCGAACTCCACGTTGCCCTGCGCCGTACGCCACGGCAGCAGCGCGTACTGCTGGAAGACGATGCCCCGGTCCAGGCCGGGTCCGGTCACCGGGCGCCCGTCGAGGAGGATCCGGCCGCCGCTGGGCTCGGCCAGCCCGCCCAGCAGGTCCAGCAGGGTGGACTTGCCGCAGCCGCTGGGGCCGACGACCACCGTGAACTCGCCGCTGCCGATCTCCAGGTCGATGCCGTCGAGGGCGGTGAACTCCCCGAAGTCCTTGCGCACCCCGTCGAACACGATGTCCGCCATGGCGGCCTCAGCCCTTTCCGTATGCGTTGAACTCGTTGGTGTAGAGGTCGGAGGCCTTCAGCCGCCCCTGCTTGATGTCGCCCCGCCCGCCGAGCCAGTCGAGCCACAGCTGGAACTCCTTGTCGGAGATCCGGCCGCCCGTCTCGGCGACCCCGTACGAGCGCCAGTACTTCAGGGCGGCGGTGTCCTCGTTGCGGCCGCGCTTCCCGACGATCTCCGTCATCCGGGCGACGACCTCGTCGCGGGGGGTCGTACGGGAGTACTCGATGGCCTTGGCCACGCCGGTCACGAAGGTCCGTACGGTGTCCGGATTCTGCTTGATGAAGCGCTCGGTCATGATGTAGGTGCCGGCGCTGAACGGGCCGAGCAGCTCGGTGTCGGTGAACAGCGGGCGGATGCCGCCGTTCGCCAGGGCCTTGTCGCGCAGGACCCCGCTGAGCACCCCGACCTCGATCTGCTTCTGCCGCAGCGCCTGTTCGGTGTTGACGGGCGGCACCACGAGGGGTTCGACCTTGGCCGCCTCCGCCTCGGAGAGGCCGTTGCGGCTCAGGTAGATGTCCAGCAGGGCCTGGTAGTGGGCGCCCAGGGTGTTCATGCCGACCGATGTGCCGATCAGGTCCCGGGCGGAGCGGATCGGGCTGTCCTCCAGGACGAAGTAGCCGCCGTAGGAGTGCCGGTCCGATCCGTAGGAGGAGATGACGGCCTTGATCGGGGCCTTGGTGGAGGCGAGTTTGATGACGGCGCCGTTGAAGGCGCTGCCGAAGTGGGTCTGGCCGGTGGCGGCGGACTGGATGTCCTGCGGGCCGCTGATGGTGTTGCCGACCCACTCCAGGGTGACGTCGCCGAAGTGGCCGAGGTCCGCGGCGAGTTCGGGAAGGGTGACCTGGCCGACGGCGCCCTGGTACTTGAGGGTCTTGACCCGGCTGCCGGAACCGCCGCCCTCGGCGGTGGCCGTGCCGCAGCTCACCGCGGCCGCCGAGATGCCGAGCAGGGTGAGGAACTGGCGCCGGGAGGTGGTGGACGAGGTGAAGGCTGCGGGCATGGTCGTGGTTCCTTGTCGGTGCCGGGGGGGGGATCGGTCGGTGTCGGTCAGGGGGTGGCGGCGGTGACGACGGCGGCACCTGTGCGGACGGCGTCCGCGAACTCGTCCACGGCCTGGTAGAGGTCGAGTTCGGCCTCGGGCCGCAGCCGGTCGGGTCCGTCGCCGCGCTCGACGGAGGAGTCGAGGACGAACCGGCCGGCGGTGACGTGGCGGGCGCCCAGCGCCGCGAGCACCGGGCGCAGGGCGTAGTCGAGGGTGAGTACGTGGGCGAGGCTGCCGCCGGTGGCGAGCGGCAGCACCGTCTTGCCGGCCAGGCCGTCCTGCGGGAGCAGGTCGAGGAAGGACTTGAGGAGGCCGGTGTACGAGGCCTTGTAGACGGGGGTGGCGATGACCACGCCGTCGGCCCGGGCCACGGCGGCCAGTGCGCGGCGCAGTTCGGGCTGTCCGGTGCGGGCGGCCAGCAGGTCGGCGGCGGGGAGTTCGCGTACGGCCAGGTGGGCGGTGTCGAGGCCGGCGTGGGCGAGGCGGCGCAGGGCGTGGTCGGCGACGACGGCGGTGCGGGAGTGGACGGACGGGCTGCCGGTGAGGGCGAGGATGTGGGGCACGGGGTCCCTTTCGGGTGACGCGGGGCGGGTCAGGCGGAGGCGGCGGCTGCGTCGGCGACGGCGCTGTCGGAAGCGGAGGCGGCGGCGCTGTCGGTGTGGGAGGCGGATGCGCTGTCGGCGTGGGCGGCGACGGCGCTGTCGGCGTGGGAGGCGCCGGAGGGGATGCCGAAGGAGGGGTCGGGCACGGTCTCGGGGCTGATGAGGACGGAGCGGCGCCCGTCCGGGCCGACCGGGACGTCGCCGTCGACGGTGACGCGGCGCAGGGTGCGCTCGTGGTCGTCGGAGTCGTCGACCCCGTAGTGCTGGGTGGCGCGGTTGTCCCAGATGGCGACGTCACCGGGCTGCCATTGCCAGCGGACGGTGTTCTCGGGGCTCTCGATGTGCTCCTGGAAGAGGTTCAGCAGGGTGCGCGAGTCGCGGCCGGTCAGTCCGCTGATGCGCTGTACGAAGTTGCCGAGGAGCAGGGCGGGTTCGCCGGTCTCGGGGTGGATGCGGACGACCGGGTGCTCGGTGAGGAACGTGGTGGAGGTGAAGACCTCGCGGTACTGGGCGAGCGCCTCGGGCAGGGCGTCGGGCTTGAGGGCGGCGTAGTCGTACTCGTTGGAGTGGACGGCGCGCAGGCTGTCGGCGAGGGCCCGGAGCGGCTCGGGGAGGGTGTTGTAGGCGGTGGCGGTGTTGGCCCACAGGGTGTTGCCGCCGTACGGCGGGACGGTCACGGCGCGCAGGACGGAGAAGGCCGGGTAGGCGGGGACGAAGGTGACGTCGGTGTGCCACTGGTTGGCGCGGGCGCCGTGGTGGGAGTCGATGCCCAGGGCGTAGCGGCCGTCGGCGGACGGGACGGTGGGGTGGGCGACCGGGGTGCCCAGCAGCCGGGCGAAGGCCTCGTGGCCGTCCTCGTCGAGGTGGTCCTGGCCGCGGAAGAAGACGACCTTGTGGGCGAGCAGCGCGGCCCGGATTCCGGCGACGGACTCGGCCGGGAGGTCGCCGGCGAGCCGTACGCCGCCGATCTCGGCGCCGATCCGGCCGCCGATCCTGGTGACGGTGAGCTCGGTGCGGGTGGCGGTGGTCATGGCAGCAGCACTCCTTGGGAGAAGCGGGGAAGCGGGGAACCGGGGAAGCAGGGGAACCGGGGAAGCAGGGGAAGCGCGGAAGCGGGGAAGCGCGAGGGGATTCATTCCGCAGCGGAAGAAAGACGGGTGCGGATAAGGCCCGGCACGGGACGGTGTCCGGCGCCGGGACAGCCCCGTGCCTGACGGGGGCCGGGCAGCACGGTCCGCGGCGCGGGCTCGATGGAGCCGGCCCTGGGGCGGGCGCGGCGGAGGGTGCGGTCCCGGCGGCGGGGGGTGTGGCCCTACCGGCAGAGGGGGGCCGGACAACAGCGGCCCGGACACCCGTCCGGTGCGAGGCCCGGGCCGGAGGTGTGGAGCCGCGGGGCGAAGGTTTCGGTCGCGGACATGGCTCGGAGCGTGTCAGCGCTCCGGGTGCCGGTCAAGGCCCGCCCAGGGCGGCCGCGGCGGGCCGGAACACCGGGTGCTGATTGAATCGTGGCCCGTACGGCCGTTCGCACCGCCCGGGCAAACCGCCCTTGACCTGCGGTTTCATTGACCGGTACGGGGTTCCGCGGGGGGACTTCACCAACCGTTCGGTACCGCCGGGGGATTTCACGGCCCCGCAATGCCACCGCCATGCGGCCGACGAAGGAGTCGATGTGACACACGCAGGGGACGACCGGGCGGCGGTCAACGCCGCCGCCGTGCTCCGCACCGTCCTGGACCACGGACCGGTCGCCCGCAGCGTCATCTCCCGCCTCTGCGGCCTCAGTCCGGCCGCGGTCTCCCGGCAGACCACCGGGCTGATCCGCCGCGGCCTGCTGCGGGAACTGCGCGAGCCGCCCGGGCCGGCCGCTTCCGGTGGCATCGGCCGGCCCCGGATCCCGCTCGACCTGCACACCGGGGCGGTCGGCGGGGCGGTGGCCGCCGGTCTGCACATCGGCGTGCCCGCCTCGACGTTCGGCCTGGTGGATCTGCGCGGCCAGGTGCTGGCCCGGCGTACGTTCCCGCACGACGGCGGCCACTCCCCCGCCCGGATCGGCGCCGAACTGGCGCGGTTCCTGGCCGAGTTCGCCGGCGGCCGGCCGCTGCTCGGGGCCGGTGCGGCGCTGGGCGGCCGGGTCAGGCCGGACGACGGGGTCGTCGTCCGGCACGAGGCGCTCGGCTGGCGGGACCGGCCGCTGGCCCGCGAGCTGTCGGAGGTGCTCGGACTGCCGGTGCGGGTGGACAACCACGCCCGGGCGGTGGCCGGCGCCGAGATCCTCTTCGGCCGCCCGGAAGCCCGCCGCAGCCTGGTGCACCTCTTCATCGGCAATGTGGTCGACGCCGCCTTCGGCATCGAGGGCGCCCTGCACCGGGGGCCGAACGCGGCGGCCGGCGAGGTGGCCCACCTGCCGGTGCCCGGGTCGACCGTGCCCTGCGCGGCGTGCGGGCGTACCGGCTGCCTGCAGGCGACCGCCTCGGACGCGGCGGTCTGCGCCGAAGCGGTCCGGCGGCGCATCGTCCCGGACCCGGCCATCTGGCTACTGGTGGACGCGGCCGCCGCGGGCGACCCGCGCGCGGACCGGCTGCTGCGCGAACGGGCCCGGGCGGTGGGCCGGGCCGCCGCCCTGCTGCTGGACGTGTTCGATCCGGCCGTGATGGTGGTCACCGAACTGTCCAGCGTGCTGCACGAGGGATACCTGGACGAGATCAGGGAGGCCGCGGTGGCGCTCTCGCACGTCTGCGCCGACCCGGAGCGGATCGTCGGACCGCACGCGGGCCCGGCGGTACTGCCCGAGGCGGCCGCGGCCGTGCTGCTCGGCCCGCTGTTCAGCGACCCGTCCGCCTCCTCCGGTCCGTCCGTTCCGCCCGATCCGTCCGTTGTCACCTGAGAGGGCGAGATCACATCCGGTGCTTATGGTCTCGCATGAGCGACCCCCCTAGCATTCGAGCCATGACGGTCCTGCCTGACGACGGGCTCTCCCTGGCCGCCGAGTTCCCTGACGCGACGCATGAGCAGTGGCAGCGCCTGGTTGAAGGCGTACTGCGCAAGTCGGGCAAGGAAGCCTCCGGCTCGGCCGCGGAAGACGCGTTGTCCACCCAGCTCGAGGACGGGCTCCGCACCCGCCCGCTGTACACCGCGGCCACCTCCGCCGCGCCCGAGGTCCGGTCCGGCACCGGCCTTCCCGGTTTCGCGCCCTTCGTGCGCGGCGGCCGGGCGGCCGGCAACGCCGCCTCCGGATGGGACGTACGGCAGCGGCTCGTGCACACCGACCCGGCCCGGCTGAACGAGGCGGTCCTCGCCGACCTCGAGAACGGGGTCACCTCGCTGTGGCTCACCGTGGGCCGGGGCGGCGTCCCCGTCTCCGGTCTCGCCCGGGCGCTGGACGGGGTGTACCTCGACCTGGCCCCGGTGTCCCTGGACGCCGGTGCCGAGTTCGCCGAAGCCGCCGACGCCCTGCTGCGGCTGTACACGGAGGCCGGAGTGGCCCCGGAGGCGGCGCGCGGCAGCCTCGGCGCCGACCCGCTGGGCCATGAGGCCCGTACCGACGAGACCCTGGAACTCGACGGGGCCGTCGCCCTCGCCCGGCAGACCGCCGCCGCGTGGCCCGGCCTGCGCGCCCTCACCGTGGACGCCCTGCCCTACCACGAGGCGGGCGGTTCGGCCGCCGAGGAGCTGGGCCTGTCGCTGGCCACCGGCGTGGCCTACCTGCGCGCCCTCACCGACGGCGGCCTCGGCACCGAAGAGGCTTTCGGGCAGCTGGAGTTCCGCTACGCGGCCACCGCCGACCAGTTCCTCACCATCGCCAAGCTGCGTGCCGCCCGCCGGCTGTGGGCCCGGATCGCCGAGGCCTCGGGGGCCCCGGAGGCGGGTGCCCAGCGGCAGCACGCGGTGACCTCGCCGGTGATGATGACGCGGCGCGACCCGTGGGTGAACATGCTGCGCACCACCGTGGCCTGCATGGCCGCCGGGGTCGGCGGCGCCGACGCCGTCACCGTGCTGCCCTTCGACCACGAGCTGGGCCTGCCGGACGCCTTCGCCCGCCGGATCGCCCGCAACACCTCCACCGTGCTGCTGGAGGAATCCCACCTGGCCCGGGTGATCGACCCGGCCGGCGGCTCCTGGTACGTGGAGCAGCTCACCGACGAACTCGCCCACGCCGCCTGGGAGTTCTTCCGGACGATCGAGAAGGCCGGCGGCCAGGCCGCCGCCCTGCGCTCGGGCCTGGTCGCCGAGCGGCTCGCCGCCACCTGGGCCGAGCGGTCGAAGAAGCTGGCCAAGCGCCGCGAGCCCATCACCGGGGTGAGCGAGTTCCCGCTGCTCACCGAGAAGCTGCCGGTCCGCGAACCGGCCCCCGAACAGCCCTCCGGCGGGCTGCCGCGGGTCCGCCGCGACGAGGCGTACGAGGCGCTGCGCGCCCGCTCGGACGCCCACCTCGCGGCGACCGGCGCCCGGCCGCGGGTCTTCCTGGCCGCGCTCGGCCCGGCCGCCGCCCACACCGCGCGGGCGAGCTTCGCCGCCAACCTCTTCCAGGCCGGCGGGATCGAGGCCGTGCACGACCCGGTGTCGGTGGACGCCGGGACGGCCGGCCCGGCCTTCGCCGCCAGTGGCGCGGACGGCGGCATGGCCGTGCTGTGCTCCAGCGACCCCCTGTACGAGGAGCAGGCCGGGGCGGTGGCGGCCGCGCTGCGCGCGGCGGGCGCCACGACCCTGTTCCTGGCCGGCCGGCCGGGCACCGCCGGGCCTTTCGTGGACGAGTACGTCTACGCCGGCTGCGACGCGGTGGCCGTGCTGTCCTCCGTACTCGACCGGATGGGAGTTGCCCGATGAGCATCCCCGATTTCTCCGAGCTGCTGCTCGACACGGGCGCTCCGGGAGCTCCCGGCGGCGCCACCGAGGACCAGTGGCGGGCGGCCGTCAAGGAGTCCACCGGCACGGCCGCCTCGGACCTGCTGTGGGAGACCCCCGAGGGGATCGGCGTCAAGCCGCTGTACACCGGGCGGGACCTGGAGGGCCTGGACTTCCTGGCGACGTACCCGGGCGTGGCTCCGTACCTCCGCGGCCCGTACCCGACGATGTACGTCAACCAGCCCTGGACGATCCGGCAGTACGCGGGCTTCTCCACCGCCGAGGAGTCCAACGCCTTCTACCGGCGCAACCTCGCGGCCGGCCAGAAGGGCCTGTCGGTCGCCTTCGACCTGCCCACGCACCGCGGCTACGACAGCGACCACCCGCGGGTGACCGGTGACGTCGGCATGGCGGGCGTGGCGATCGACTCCATCTACGACATGCGGCAGCTGTTCGACGGGATCCCGCTCGACAAGATGTCCGTGTCCATGACCATGAACGGCGCGGTGCTGCCGGTCCTGGCCCTCTACATCGTGGCGGCGGAGGAGCAGGGCGTCTCCCCCGACAAGCTCGCCGGGACCATTCAGAACGACATCCTCAAGGAGTTCATGGTCCGCAACACCTACATCTACCCGCCGAAGCCGTCGATGCGGATCATCTCCGACATCTTCGCCTTCACCTCGCAGCACATGCCGCGCTACAACTCCATCTCGATCTCCGGGTACCACATCCAGGAGGCGGGGGCCACGGCCGACCTGGAGCTGGCGTACACCCTCGCGGACGGCGTGGAGTACCTGCGGGCCGGGCAGGGTGCCGGGCTGGACGTGGACGCGTTCGCGCCGCGCCTGTCGTTCTTCTGGGCGATCGGCATGAACTTCTTCATGGAGGTCGCGAAGCTGCGGGCCGCCCGCCTGCTGTGGGCGCGTCTGGTCAAGCAGTTCGACCCCAAGAACGCCAAGTCCCTCAGCCTGCGCACCCATTCGCAGACCTCGGGCTGGTCGCTGACGGCGCAGGACGTGTTCAACAACGTGACCCGCACCTGCATCGAGGCGATGGCGGCGACCCAGGGCCACACCCAGTCGCTGCACACCAATGCCCTCGACGAGGCGCTGGCCCTCCCGACGGACTTCTCGGCGCGCATCGCCCGCAACACCCAGCTGCTGCTCCAGCAGGAGTCGGGCACCTGCCGGGTCATCGACCCGTGGGGCGGCAGCGCGTACGTCGAGAAGCTGACGTACGACCTGGCGCGCCGGGCCTGGCAGCACATCGAGGAGGTCGAGGCGGCCGGCGGCATGGCGCAGGCCATCGACGCGGGCATCCCCAAGCTCCGGGTGGAGGAGGCCGCGGCCCGCACCCAGGCTCGGATCGACTCGGGCCGGCAGCCGGTGATCGGCGTCAACAAGTACCGGGTCGAGACGGACGAGCAGATCGAGGTCCTCAAGGTCGACAACTCCTCGGTGCGCGCCCAGCAGATCGCCAAGCTGCGGCGGCTGCGCGAGGAGCGCGACGAGGCGGTCACCCAGGACGCGCTGCGGGCGCTGACGAACGCGGCGGGGAACGGTTCCGGGAACCTGCTCGCCCTGGCGGTGGACGCGGCGCGCGCCAAGGCCACGGTCGGCGAGATCTCGGACGCCCTGGAGAAGGTGTACGGCCGGCACGCGAGCCAGATCCGTACGATTTCCGGTGTGTACCGCAACGAAGCAGGGGAGTCCCCGTCGGTGGAGCGCACCCGCGCACTGGTGGACCGGTTCGAGGAGGCCGAGGGCCGGCGCCCCCGCATCCTGGTCGCCAAGATGGGCCAGGACGGCCACGACCGCGGCCAGAAGGTGATCGCGACCGCCTTCGCCGACCTGGGCTTCGACGTGGACGTCGGCCCGCTGTTCCAGACCCCGGCGGAGGTGGCCCGCCAGGCCGTCGAGGCGGACGTCCACGTGGTGGGCGTCTCGTCGCTGGCGGCCGGCCACCTGACCCTCGTACCGGCGCTGCGCGAGCAGCTGGCGGAGGAGGGCCGCGAGGACATCATGATCGTGGTGGGCGGTGTCATCCCGCCGGCGGACGTGCCCACCCTGCTGGAGATGGGCGCGACGGCCGTCTTCCCGCCGGGCACGGTCATCCCGGACGCGGCGCACGACCTGGTGACCCGCCTGGCGGCGGACCTCGGCCACGAGCTGCAGTAGGCCGCCGGTCATGCCCCCTCGTATCGACATCGACGCGTACGCGAAGGGTGTGCTCGACGGGAAGCGCGCGCAGATCGCCCGCGCCATCACCCTCGTCGAGTCCACCCGCGCCGACCACCGGGCGCTGGCCCAGCGGCTGTTGACGGAGCTGCTGCCGCACGCGGGGCGGGCCCGGCGGATCGGCATCAGCGGTGTGCCGGGCGTCGGGAAGTCCACCTTCATCGATGCCTTCGGCACGATGCTGACGGCGCTCGGGCACCGGGTGGCGGTCCTCGCCGTGGACCCGTCGTCCACCCGGACGGGCGGCTCCATCCTCGGCGACAAGACGCGGATGGAACGCCTGTCGGTGGACCCGGCGGCATTCGTCCGGCCCTCCCCCTCCGCCGGCACCCTGGGCGGGGTCGCGAAGGCCACCCGCGAATCCATGATCGTGATGGAGGCGGCGGGCTACGACGTCGTCCTCGTCGAGACGGTCGGCGTGGGCCAGTCGGAGACGACGGTCGCCGGCATGGTCGACTCCTTCCTCCTCCTCTCCCTGGCCCGTACGGGCGACCAGCTGCAGGGCATCAAGAAGGGCGTCCTGGAGCTGGCGGACGTGCTCGCGGTCAACAAGGCGGACGGCCCGCACGAGCGGGACGCGAAGTCCGCGGCCCGCGAACTGTCCGGCGCGCTCCGCCTGATGCACCCGGCGGACGCGGCGTGGACCCCGCCGGTCCTGACCTGCAGCGCGCGCGAGTCCACCGGCCTGGACGAGGTCTGGTCCCGCCTGGAGGCCCACCACACCCTGCTGTCCTCCACGGGCCGCCTGGCGGCGAAGCGGGCGGCCCAGCAGGTGGAGTGGACCTGGTCGATGGTCCGCGACGAACTCCTGAACCGCCTCCACGCCCACCCGGGGGTGCGCGGCCTGGCCCCGGACCTGGAGGCGGCGGTCCGGGACGGGGAGCTGACGGCGACGTCGGCGGCGGACCGGATCCTGGAGGCGTTCGGGGAGGCGGCGGGGGCCTGAGCTTCCGTCCCCGTGGGGTCAGAGCGTGGTCAGGCGGACCCGGTCGGGCAGGGCCTCGGCGTTGAGGATCAGGTGCGCCGGCACGGGTACGTACACGGACGTCAGGTGCGGGAGGCCGGCGAGCGGCGCCAGGTCGAGATCGACGCCCGCCGGCAGGGCCAGCTTCTGCATCGCCGGGCACAGGTCGGGGAGTCTGTGGGTGACCGTGCCTGCGTCCCCTGACTCACCGTGGACGTGGAGGCTGGTGAGCGAAGCGAGGACCGCGTCGGCGGGCAGGGTTTCGAAGGCCGACACGTGCAGTTGCAGGTCCCACAACCGGGGAAGACCGAGGATCTCCCGCCAGTCGTCGGCCGAGAACGGGCCGCACGCGGGGCTCAGTTCAAGGACTTCGAGCGTGCGGTAGGAGCTCAGTCCGCTCAGACCCCGTGCCGGAGGCGTCTCGGACCCCAGACGCAGGACGCGGAGCAATGGGGCGGCGGGAAGCAGGTGGACGTCCCACGCCGTACCCGCGGAGAAGTTCGCCCAGAGCCCCAGCAGCCGGGGCAGCGAGCCGACCGGATGGGCGCGCAGGTCCGGGGAGGCGTTGAACTGCAGGGTGTCGAGCGGCAGCCCGTCGGCCTGCGACAGGTCGACGAGGGCGGGACACTCCCGGAGGTTGAGCCCCGACAGCTCCTTCTGACCGGCCAGGAAGTCCAGGCCGGTCACGTCGGGGTGGGCCAGTACGAGTGAGGTCAGCCCGGTTTCGGCGGCGTAGGCGGCCAGGTCCTCGAGCGGGACGCCGCTGCGGACGTCCAGCCCGCGCGGCCTCGCCGGGAGCCGGCGGAGCAGGTCCAGCTGTTCCGCCGTCCGCACCGTGTAGTCGAGCCCGGTGGGATCCAGCCGGGCGATGACCTCCGCGGCGTACGCAGCGGCCTCGAAGCGAGACCATGCCCACACGAGTTGGGAACGGATCGACAGGAAGGGGTGCTCCGCGTACCGGGCGAGGAACGGAAGGGCCGCGTCCACTGCGATGTGGGTGGCTGCGACGGTCACGCAGTACGCATCGAAATCGTCCAGCCCCTCCGGTCCCGGCAGCAGCCCCAGGGCCAGCGGACCGACCTCCGCCAGTGCACGTGCCTCCTCTTCGCTCCTCGGCGGGATGAGGGTGGCCGTGCGCTCCTGCACGGCTTCGCGGACGGCCGGGGCGAGCACGGTGGCCTGCTCCAGGCATGCTGCGGCCAACAGGTACGCGCACGCCTGGGACCGCCGGTCCTCGGACCGGTCCCCCGCGGCCAGCAGGCCCCGGAGGATCTCGGCGCGCTCGCGCGGCTTGGCGAGGGCGACCGCCATCCGGATGACGTCCTCCCACTGGTCGTTCCCGGCGTGGCCGTTCAGCAGGCCGAAGTCGCCCTCCTCGACGGCCGCGCGGGCCCCGAGGAAGTCCTGGAAGGTCTTGTGCACGAAGTGCACGGTGTCCGGGGTGGGTTCCCGGAGCAGGCCGCTGCGCAGCAGGAAGTGCTCGTAGACCGCCCGGGCGTCCCCCAGCGCGGCCAGTTCGGGCACGGCGGGCAGGGCCCGACCGATGATGTCCTCCGCCCGGGAGCGGTCCATCTCCGTACGGCCGTTCTTGATCAGCCAGTACGCCAGCCGCTGCAGCAGGTCCAGCTGCGCGTCCTCCCCCAGCTCGGGGACTTCGATGTCCCGCTCGCGGTCACGGCGGCTCAGCAGCATGGACAGCGCGGCCTCGTAGAGGTCCTTGCGGCCGTGCGGCAGGTAGCCGCGCCGGTCGCGGTGCAGGGCGCAGATCAGCCCGCACATCAGCGGGTTGGTGGCCAGCCGCCCCAGGTCCGGCTTGGTGCGTACGGCGGCCAGCAGCTGCTCTTCGTACGCGCCGAGCTCGGCCGGGTCCTCGGCGTCGGGGCGGGCCGCCTCGTGCCAGCGCCGGATGAACGTGGCGACCTCGGCGGGGCCCATGGCGGACAGCGTGAGCTCGCTGAACCCCTCCTCCGCCAGCCAGCGCTCGCCCACGGCGGACGGGCGGGAGGTGACCAGCCAGCGGTTGTCCCCGTCGTAGGTGTCCATCAGGTCCCGCAGCCACCGGCGGGTCCGTTCGCGCTCCCGCTCGGGCACCTCGTCGATGCCGTCGACGAGGATCAGGCCGCGGCCGGCGGCGAGGACGCGCTGCTCCCAGCCGGCGGGCTGGGAGCCGGCCAGCGGGCAGTCCACGGCCGAGAGGAAGTCCTTGGGGGCGGGGAGCCGGTCGCCGTTGCGGGTGACGGTACGGAGGGGCAGTACGAACGGGATCCGGTCGTGGAGGTAGGCCATCCCCGGGGCCGGGTCCGGGTTCATGGCACTGACCGCCAGCCACTGCACCAGGGTGGACTTGCCCGATCCGGCCTCGCCGCGGAGCAGCACCCGGCGGTTGGCGGCCAGGACCTGGTCCGCGGGCTGCGGGGCCGGGGCGGGGTCCTGGTGCATGGCACCGACCGTCCACCGCCCCAGGGCGGAGTTGCCCGACCCGGCCTCATCGCGGAGCAGCACCCGGCGGTTGGTGGCCGGGACCTGGTCCGCGGGCTGCGGGCCGACTCCCGGGGCCTCCTCGTCGAGGTGGCCCTGCATCGCCTCGGCGAGCGCTCGGTCGAAGACTTCGATGGTGGACACGGCAGCGCGCGGGTCGCGTACGCCCGTGGACGTCGCCTCCAGGCTCAGGTAGGCGACGTCCAGGGGCCACCGCTCGGGCGACCGGTTGAGGTCGATCCCGTAGATCGTCAGCCTGCCGTGCTTCCTCGCCACGTACCGCAGGTACTTCTGCTCGAACGCCACGTCCTCCGCACCCGGCAGCGGATGGCGCCGGATCAGCTCGTCGACCCTGGCCGTCAGCTCGCCGACCGCCCGGGTCTGCTCGACCAGCGTGTGCGCCACGAAGGTGGACCGCTGGGTGAAGAAGTGCAGGATGTGCAGACAGGCCGAGTCGAGCAGGCGCTCGTAGAAGTAGGTGGCGTCCGCGCTCAGTTCGCGTTCCGGGTGGTCGGCGGCGCGGCGCAGTTCGCGCGCGAAGGCGTGCGCGCCCAGCCGGACCGCGTCCAGGTCCGTGATGGTGAGCTCGCCGAGCGCCCCGAGGGTGGCGGCCAGGGCATCGGTGACCGCCTGTTCCTCGTCGGCGGGGACCGGCCGCTCGCCGCCGGTGCGGAGGGCGTGCTTGACGACCTTCGCGGCCAGGCTGCGGACGTCGGCCTCGGTCAGGCTGCGCTTCTCGCCCCTGAAGGAGACGTACCCGGAGATCCGGACCGGCTTGTCGACGATCCCGGCGCCCGGCCCCTCGCTGACGAACAGCTTCCGCACCAGCGGGCCGAGCACCGCCGACGCCAGTCGAATGCCGATGGTCCCCGGTTCCACGCACGCCCCCCGCTGAGCTCTGACCGATGATCAGATCGTAGCCCTGCGAGGGGAGGTGGGTGTGGGGAGCCGCCGAGGATGAGACGCGCTTTACGCGATGTATACCGGAGCGGCCTCCGGCATACCGAGGGCCTGCCGGAGGTAACGTTCCTGCTCGACGGGGCCGGTCCCGGCCAGCAGTGCCGCGAGCACCGCGATCCGCGCCTGCCCGGCGCGCAGCGTGCCGGTCGGCACCGCACCGGCGGCGACCAGGTCGACGGCTCCGCCGTGCGTGTAGATCTCGGTGACCGGCCCGGCCGGCACCCGCGTGGTCAGCGCCACCAGCACACCGCGCGCGGTCGCGTCCTTGACCGCGTCCACGAACTCCGGGGTGGCGTTGCCCGCCCCGGTGGCGACCAGCACCACGCCCCGCGCCCCGGCCTCGACCGCCGCGCGGAACAGCAGCGGATCGCCGTCGGCGTGGTGCATGACCATGTCCACCCGCGGCAGCGCGTCCGGCATCGCGGGCAGCTCCAGCGGGGCCGGCCGCTCGAGCTGCCGCAGCACGGTCACCTTCCCGAAGCCGATCTTGCCGAGCCAGTCCCCCGACGGGTCGGCGAAGGCGTCGGCCGCCAGCGTCTGGGTCTTGATGGTGCCGCGCGCGCCGTGTACCCGGCCGGCGAACGAGACCAGCACGCCGAGCCCGCGCGTGGTGGCCGCCACCAGCAGCGCGTCGTACAGGTTGCCGGGGCCGTCCCCGTTCTCCGCGCCCATGGGCAGCTGCGCACCGGTGAAGACGACGCTGCGCTCGTCGTGGTGGTGCAGGTCCACGAGGAAGGCGGACTCCTCCAGGGTGTCCGTGCCGTGGGTGACGACGATGCCGTCGACGCCGGGGTCGGCCAGCACCTCGTGCACGGTGCGCAGCAGGGTGAGCTGGTGGGCGGTGGTGAGCCGGGGGCTGTTCACGCTGAACAGGTCGACGACCTCGACGGTGACGTTCTCGGGCAGCGGCGCGGTGGCCATGACCTCATTGCCGTCCGCGTCCGCGGCGAAGCCGGAACCCTGCCAGCGGCTCGCTATCGTCCCGCCGGTGCTGATGACGACGATCCGTCCCACGGCCTGCCTACCCTTCCCCTCGCACACACATACGTATCCCCGCAATGATAGGAACTTGCGCGCGCAATCGGATTGCCAATGGCCGCGCCACGTTCATACTCCGTGGGGGATAATTGCGCCATGGACGCGATCGACCGTGAAATCTTGCGCGAGCTCCAGCAGGACGGCCGGCTCAGCAACCAGGAGCTGGCCCAGCGAGTGGGCCTCACCCCGTCACCCTGCATGCGCCGGGTGCGTCAGCTCGAACAGGACGGGGTGATCCAGGGCTACCGCGCGGTGATCGACCCCGAGGCGGTGGGCCGCGGCTTCGAGGTGCTGGTCTCCGTCGAGGTCCGCCGCGACCGCGAGGCGGTGGAGGCCTTCGAGGCCGCCCTCCAGGACATTCCGGACGTCGTCGAGGCCTACCGCCTCTTCGGCAGCCCGGGCTGCCTGCTCCGCATCGCGGTGGCCGACCTCCGCGCGTACGAACGCCTGTGGATCGAGCAGCTCACCGCCCTCTCGGGGGTCACCGAGGTGAACTCCCAGATCATCATGAAGCGCATCAAGGAACCGACGGGCCTGCCCGTCACCCGAAGCTGACGCTCCACACGTCCCGCACCCGACCCGACCCGGGCCGCACGGCCGGTGGCCTGCAAGGAGGCGATGAACTCGGCTCCGGTCACCGTCACGCGGCCCCTCACAGACCGCCTTGGAGCCGGACGGCGGTGCCCACGACCCGGGCGCCCGCGGCGGTGAACTCCAGCGACCGGTGCGGGCCGGTCACGGAAACGGCGATGCGGCCCTCGGGCGCCGGCGTGAGGGACACCTCGCGGTGCTCCTCGGCGAGGATTCCCCGCAGGCTGAGGCCGGCCACCCGGGGGAACAGCACCGAGAAGACGAAGGTGTTGTAGACCGTCCCGGCCCATTCCGCCTTCGGCCGGGTCGGCAGCTCCCGGGTCTCGAATCCGAGGGTCACCGAGGTGTCCCGCTCGTCGATGTGCACCGAGAACAGCAGGCAGTCGCCCAGGGCAGGCGGCCCGCCCCCGAACAGCTCACTCAGCTCGTTCGGCCCGGACAGCTCAGAGGTGTTCATAGAAGGTCTTCGCAGTAATCGGCGGGACGGTGTCGTACAGCTTGGCATCGAGCTTGCGGACGAACTGGTGCGGACCGCCGTCTCCGCCGTCGGCATCCTGCGTGAACACGCTGAGGTGACCGGCGAGCGGGGACGCGTGCGAGGTGAACGACAGCCGCACGCCCGACCCCGTGACCCGTACGGCCAGCCGGTGATCCGGAAGCTCCTCAAAAGAGAAGTCCACGGTCGCGGGCGGCTGCCAGCCCTCCATCGCGAAGTCCGCGACGTGCCCGAACTGCAGGTGGCACTGGACGGTGTCGCCGAGCGCGCCCTCCCACCGATCCGGGAAGACCGGCAGGTCGATGCGCAGCGTGACGGTCGGAGCCCACCCGTCGACGCGCACCGACCGCAGCCGGACCCCGGTCAGTTCGGGCAGTTCGTCGAAGAGCGGATCGAGGACCGCACGTCGATTGGCGACGAGGTCACTCCAGGTCATAGTAGTAATGCTCCTCGGCTCCGTCGATCTGGCCGTTACGGGTGTCATCGTACGGGCGCACGTGAAGGTGAGCCGGGCTGGTAGCCCGGCTCACCGGGTTTCTGATGACCGAACCAGTGGTCCTGGTATACGACGATGTCACCGTTCGGATGCTCGTACCATTCCTCGGTGTAGTAGATCGGCTTCCCGTCCGGCCCGAGGACGTTCTTGCCTCCCGCCCACTCGGGGCCGCGTGCCTCCACCCAGTCGTTGACGTCGAAGGGCTCGGTGCCTTCGGGGATGCCGGCATCGCGCAGGGCCTTCTGCTTCTGCTCCTCCTTGGTCTTCCCCACCTTCGGGCACGCATCCGCGTCCGGGGCGAGCCCCAGCGCGTCTGTCCACACGAACGGGTTGGGCACGTACGTCGAGGGGTGCGGGGTGGGTGCGAGCCCGAGCGGGTCCGCCGTGACGTATCGCCCGGTCTCGGGGTCGTAGTGACGGAAGAGGTTGTAGTGCAGCCCGCTCTCGTGGTCGAAGTACTGCCCCGGGAAGCGCAACGGCGTGTAAGCGCGGGCGTCGGTGTTCCAGCCGGTGGTTCCCCACACCGTGGAGCGGGTCCGCCAGGTGATCTCCCCGTCCTCATCGACAAGTTCCTGAGGGGTGCCGATCAGGTCCGTGACGATGGAGAAGAAGCGACGATCGGTCTCCTCCTGCCCAGCAGTCCCGCCCTGCGGGCCGAGTATCCGCTCGGTCTGGGCCAGCGGCTGAAGTCCCTCGTGGTCCCAGGTCAGCGAGATCCGATGGGCGAGCTCAGCGGAGGAGGTCGTCTGCTCGCACAGCGTATTGCCGTCCCAGACGAAGACGGTCTCCTCCACGACCGTCACACCGTCCGCGGCGAGGCGCCGCTTGCCTGTGCGGCGGCCCAGAGGGTCGTAGGTGTACTGCCACACCGTGCCGTCCGGCGTGGTCACGGAGATCAGCCGGTCTTCGTCGTCCCAGGCGTAGCGCCACGTTTCGGGCTTGCGGGACAGCCGACTACACTGACGTAGTGTCACTCGGCCCGACGTATCGTGCTCGTAGCGGACCGAGCCGGCCCGAGTGAGCCGAGTTCCCTGATAGGTACGGCCACCGGCAGCGTCGGCACCGCCCGGATGGGACTGCGGCCAGGATGCCTCGGTCTGGTTGCCGGCCGCATCGTAGGCGTAGCGCTCGGTCCAGTCTTCGGCTGTGACGGCCGTGACCCTGCCCACCGGATCCAGGGCGAACCGGCGCGAGCCGGCGAGGAGGTCGTCGATGGCCAACAGGTTGCCGTCCGCGCGGTAGCTGTAGCCGCGCCGCTGCAGGGTACGCCCGTCCGAGGTCCGGATGTGCTGGGCCAGCGTCCGGCCGAGCTCGTCCCGCTCGGTTTCCAGGGCGACGGTCTCACCGATGCGACGGCAGGTCTCGCGGCCGAGGGCGTCGCGTTCGAAGACGATACGGCGGCCTGAGGCCGACAGCTCGCTCCGCCGGCCGGCCGCGTCGTAGGACGAGGAGCTCACTGCACCGGACGGAGTGGTGCGGGTACGTCTCCGGCCCAGTTCATCGTAGGTGCGCAGCAGGGTGCGGCCGTCGACGGTCTCGGAGCGGATCCGACCGGCAGCATCGCGCACGTAGACGATCCGGGAGTCGGGACCGGTCACAGCCGAGAGGCGGTCCGACACGTCGTACTCGTATCGGGTGACCGCGCCTTCGACCTCCTTGGCGACACGCCGGTCCAGTACGTCGTACTCGAACCGGGTGGTGCGGCCGGCCGCGTTGGTACGGGCGACCAGCCTGCCGGCGGCATCGTGTGAGTAGTGGAGGGTGCGGCCGTCGTAATCCGTCTCGGAGGCCGGCAGCCCGGAGGCGTCGTAGGTGTAGGTCCACCGGCCGAGCGGACCGGCCACCTCTACCAGCCTCAGCTCGGCGTCATGCACGAAGGTGTGCCGGACCCGGTCCGGACCGGTCCTCGAACTCCGTCACTCCGCCGTTGGCGTCCCGGTGCGTCAGGCAGTTGCCCTCGCCGTCGTACGTCCAGGTCTGTTCGGAGCCATCCGGCTCGATGCGGCGGGCCAGCCGGCCCTCCGGTGTCCAGGCGAAGCCGGTGACCCGGTCGAGCGGGTCGGTGATGCGCACGGCGCGGCCGAAGGCGTCCCGCTCGTAACGTGTGATCGCGCCGAGCGGGTCGGTGATCTCGACGGGAAGTCCTGCTCCGTTGCAGTGGATGCGGGTGGTGCCGCCCAAGTGGTCGGTGACCGCGATGACGTGACCGTACTCGTTGTACGTGTAGCGCGTCGTGGCGCCGGCCGGGTTGGTCACCGAGGTGCGGTTGCCCCGGGCGTCGTAGGCGTGTCGCCAGCTGGTGCGGTTCGGCGCGGGTCTGCAGGACCGGTCGGCCCTCGGCGTCGTACTGTGTGATCAGCTCCCGGCCGTCGGGACGCACCACGCGCGTCAGGCGCCCTTCCCCGTCACGGTGGAACTCGGTGGTCCGCCCCAGCGGGTCGGTACGGGAGAGCAAACGGTTGCGCCGGTCGTATCGGGACCGGGTGAAGGCGCCGAGAGCCCCGGTCTCCGCCACGATCTGACGGGCTTCGTTCACCACGTAGCGGCGGACATGCCCGGCCGCGTTCGTGGTGGTGGTGACGCGGTGACCGGTGGACGGGTCGACTTCGTCATAGTCGAACCGCATCGTGTAATGGCCGGATTGCCGCCTTCGAAGACGCAGCGGTCGAGTTCGTCGTACTCATAGTCGTAGCGGCTGCCGTTGGTATCAGTCCACCCACGCGGTGGACGGGGCGAAGTCCGCGCCGACCGCCCGCCGCCACCCGGCGGCGAGCTCCGGCTCCCCGGCCAGCCGGTGCACCTGGAGCATGCCGCCGGTCAGCGCCCACCCGGCCCGGCCGTCCGCCGAGAAGTACAACTCCAGCAGCCCGTAGTCCCGGCGCAGCGCCCGCCCGGGCACGTCCTCCACCTCGACGAACTCCACGGGGACGGCCCGATCTGCATCCCCGCGCCCGCCCCCGGGCCGCAGCCCACACAGACTGCCGGTGGCCATCAAGGACGCGACGACTCGGCTCCGGTCACAGCGGCGCGCTCACAGGCCGCCGTGGAGCCGCACGGCGGTGCCGAGCGCCTCGGCGCCCGCAGCGGCGAACTCCACCGATCACGTGCCGGACTCCGCCACCGGCCGGCGCGTCGTGCAGCGGACGACGGGGCCGTCCTCCGTGGCCACCACCGAGACGTCGAACTCGCGGGCGGGAAACTGCCGCGCGAGCGCGCCGCGCCAGCAGAAGGCGATGTCCTCGGCGAGGGCCGTCGCCTGGGCGTCGGAGTCGAAGTCGAGGTACTGCCACAGCCGGAACTGGTTGAGGACGGCCTCCACCGCAGTCAGATTTCCGGGGAGTTCCGTCTGCCATCGTGCGAAGTTTCCAGGCTCATAGGCCCGGTCCCACAGCACGCAGTCCCCCACCTCGACAAACCGGGGCATGAACACGCGCGAGATCGCCGACCACTCGGCGATGCCCACGCGCTGCGCCAGGAAGTCCAGGTAGTCGACGTCGCCGCCCACACCGGTCACCCACTCCCGGATGTCCGGGTCTTCCATCGGTTCCATCACGTCATCTCGGCAATTCGTCGGGGCGGGCCGTAGGGCCCCGATGTGCCCGAACCGCAGAGGACACTGCACGCTGTCACCGGACCGAAGAGAGGGCCGAGTAGGTGGTGCCGGTTCGCGACGAGATCACCCAGGCCCCCTTCGGCACCGGCAACCGCTACGAGTCGACGCCGGGGAAGGCTTTCAGGAACCTCTCGGCATCCGGTTCGATGTAGGGCCCGAGGTCGACCAGGATGCCAAGAATTTCCCGCAGTTCCGCGGCCGGCCCGGGCTCGGCCCGCCAGAAGTCCGGGTTCACCGTGAGGACGGCGGTCAGCAGGTCGTCGTCGTAGAAGCCGCCCGCAGCCTGGCCGGGCGCGGTCTCCCGAAGGATCTCCAGGGCGACCGGCATCAGCCAGCGCAACCCGACTTCCTGGCCGATGAGCCGTGCGAGCTCCTCCACCGTGAGCTGCTCGACGGGCCGACGCCGCAGAGCGTGGACCACCTTCACCAGGCTGGTGCTGTCCTGCGGAGGATCCGGCCAGCGCCGGCCTTCCAACTGCTCCAGCGAGCGGCTCCGGTCGAATGTGCTCTTCATGGGCCCCAACCTACCCCAGCGTTCTCCGTCACCCCTTGCGGTGGCCAATGGAGTGGAGGAATCCGTTCAGTTGGTCGAGCATGTCAATGGTCTCCTTGCGTTTCTTCATCAACACTTCCAGCCCGCGCTCCGTCAGGCCTTCGGGGAGCCGGTCCAGCTCTGCCTCGAGGATCCTGCGGACCTTGTCGAGCCCATTGCGCCCCTGGGAGAGGTCCTTGATGTGGTCGAAGGGCGTGCCGTCCTCCTTCCTGGCGACGACTTCGCCATTGGCTTCGCGGCGGGCGGCGCTGTAGTGGTTGTGGTTCGGCTCCGAGTTGATGGCCCCGACCGGGTCCCTCTTGATGTTCTCCAGCTTCTCCAGTGCGCGCTGCGCGTCGGAACTGAGCCCGAGTGCCCGGTGGCATCCGGCCAGGCCGAGCGGGTCCGACCAGGTCTGCGGATTGGGGACGTATGCGCAGGGGTTGGGAGCCGGGCCCAGGCCGATCGGGTCAGGCGTCAGGTAGCGCGCCGTCTCCGGGTCGTACATACGGAAGTAGTTGTAGTGGAGCCCGGACTCGTGGTCGAAGTACTGGCCGGGGAAGCGCAGGGGGATGAACGCCGTGGACTCGCGGGACCACGACGTGGTGCCCCAGAGGGTGCTGCGCGCACGCCAGGCCACCCGGCCGTCCTCGTGGAGCAGTTCCGTCGGGCTGCCGATGACGTCGGTGACAACGGCGAAGAATCGGCTGTCGACTTCTTCCTGGGACGCTGACAGCACGCGCTCGGTCTGCGCGATGGGGTGGAGACCCTCATGGTTCCACGTCAGGACGACATGGGCGTCACTCGTTGACGTCACCTGTTCGCAGATGTTGGTGCCATCCCACGTGAACCGGACCTCCTCCACGACCGTCAGGCCGTCATCACCCCCGAGCCGCTGCTTGGCGATGCGTCGGCCGAGAGGGTCGTACCGGTAGCGCCACACGGTGCCGTCCGGGGTGACGACCGAGGTGAGCCGGTCCTCCGTATCCCAGCTGTAGCGCCAGGTCTCCGACCCGCCCGACAACCGGGTCCGGCGGCGCAGGACCACCCGGCCCAGGTCATCATGCTCGTATCGCTGCCCGCCGGCACGGAGCACGCGTGTGCCCGCGTACTCCCGGGCGCCCCGGGCGTCGCCGCGGCCGGCCGTCGGCGGCCAGTCGGCCTGTGTCTGGTTGCCGGCGCTGTCGTACGCGTAGCGTTCGGACCATGAGCCGGCCTGCACGGCGGTGACCCGGCCAACCTGATCGAGCTCGAATTCCCGGCGGCCTGCAAGCGAGTCGTCCGCGGAGACCAGGTGACCGTCGGCGCGGTACTCATACCCGCGGTGCTGAAGCAGCCGGTCACCGGCGGTGACCGTCTGGCCGGCCAGACGGCCGGAGGGATCCCAGGACTGTGAGAGTCTCAGTGTCCCGCCGATGTGCCGCTCGATCTCCTGCCCCGCGGCGTCGTAGCCGAATCGCATGCCGTGACCGTTGGCGGTCAGTGAGGCGAGGTTGCCGGCTACGTCGTACGCCCATTCACTGACCGCTCCGGTGGGTGTGGTGCGGCGGACCCGCCGCCCGAGGAGGTCGTATCCGAAGGACATCTCCCGGCCGTCGACGGTTTCGGAGACCAAACGGCCGGCACGGTCACGCAGCCAGGTGATGGAGGAATCCGGACCCGCTGCCACGGCGAGTCGGCCGGAGAGGTCGTACTCGTATGTGGTGACGGCACCGTCCGCGTCCTTGCGGATGATCCGGCCCAGCACGTCCCGCTCATAGCGAATCGTTTCGCCCAGGCTGTTCTTCCGGGACGTCAGGCGGCTCGCGGCGTCGTAGCCGTAGGACACGACACGTCCGTCGAAGTCCTTCTCGGCAACCAGTCGGCCTGCCGGATCGTACGTGTACGACCAGGTCAGGCCCTGTGGGTTGACGACCTCTGTCAGCCGCAGGTCGAGGTCGTGGACGAAGGTGTACCGCGTGCCGTCGGGGTGGGTTCGGGCCGTCAGCAGGTCGAAGTCGCCGTACTCGTAGTGCGTGACACCGCCGGCGGCATCCGTGTGGCGGACGCAGTTCCCTTCTCCGTCGTAGTCCCAGCGGCGCTCGGCTCCGTCCGGGTCCCGGCGGTACAGCAACCGGCCGTCAACGCTCCACCGCAGCAGCGTCGTGTTGCCCACCGGGTCCACCACCCGCACGGCGCGCCCGAAGGCGTCGCGCTGGAAGGAGGTGACGGCACCCAGCGGATCGGTGATCTCCAAAGGCAGGCCGGCGCTGTCGCAGCGTATCCGCGACATGTTGCCCATACCGTCGGCTACCGACTCCAGGCGCCCGCGTGCGTCGTAGCCGAAGAGAGTCGTGGCACCGCCCGGTTCAGTGACCGAAGTACGGTTGCCGCGCTCATCGAAGGTCTGGCGGATCACGGTGCCGTCGGGCCGGACGATCCTGACCGGCAGGCTGTGCTCGTCGTACTCGGCCTTCGCGGCGAGGCCGTCCTCCCGCACCATTTCGACGAGCCTGCCCTGCTCGTCGTACGTGAAACGGGTGGTGTGGCCCAGGGGGTCGGTTTCCACCAGGAGACGGTTGTAGCCGTCCCACTCGAACCGCCGCACGGCTCCAGTGGCGTCGATCTCCGCGACGACCTGTGCCGAGTCGTTGATGACATAGCGCCGGGTGTGGCCGAAGACGTTGGTGATGGCAGTGACGGCAAGCCCGGTGGCCTCGTCCCTGCCGCCGTAATCGAAGCGCGAATCGATGTGCCCGTTGCCACCGACCTGAGCGACGCAGCGGTGCCTGTCGTCATAGGTGTAATCGAAACGGCGGCCGTTGGTATCGGTCCAGGACACGATGCGGTCGTGGGCGTCGTAGGAGAACTGCAGCGGCCTGCCCGAGGCGTTCACCACCTCGGTGAGGTTGCCGCCGGAGTAGCCGAAGCCTACGATCCGCGTACCGTCGGCGAGCGACAGCCCTCGGACACGGCCGTCCTCGACCGCGATGAGCAGTCGGTAACCGCCGCTGTGCGCGACGGCCCGCGGAGCGCCCTCCGCGTCGTATTCGAAGGCTGTCCAGTCCCCGTTCCGGTTCTCCTGCCTGGCCAGCACGGCCAGTTCCGGGGTCTGCTCGTCGAACCACCACGTGTGTCCGGTTTCAAGGTCGCTGACCCGGTAACCCCCGTCCGGCAGGCGTTCGAGCGGCCACCGCTGACCGTGGCGCGGGAGTACCGGCAGTCCGGGCGCCGGATGAGAGTAGGCGAGGAGGCTGCCGTCCTCCCGGTGCATCAGGACGCCTTCAGCGTCGATCTCAAGCCGCTGGTCGGCCGTGCTGGCCCAGGACGGGCCGAACCACCGGCCCGCGCGGTACGCCGACTCGAAGGTACGCCGGAAGACCAGCGGAAGCACCCCGTCGAGCACGAGGTCCGTGTGCGGGAGGACGACGCGGCCCGTCGCGACATCGACGGGGTCGTCATCGCACTTGATCTCGTTCGTCTTGTTGCGTGACGTTTCCAGCGGTCCGTCGGTACTGGACGTACGACCGGGGCTGCTGGGCTTGCCGTTGTCGGCGAACTTGCCGACCGTCGCCGCCTTCTTCGCCATGCCCAGGCCCTTGGTGCCCAGGATCTCCGGGATCAGCTTGCCGAGGCCTTCCGACGGGTCCTTCTGGAAGGCGTCGACCATGTTCTTGGCGGTGCCGACCGGGTCGTTGACCGCCGTGACCAGGCCCGCCGCCGTGTTGTTCAGGTTGGTGACGTACTCGGCGGGGTGGGTCAGGTTGTACGGGTCCAGCGGGTTGACCGAGCGGGCGAAGTTGACGATGCCGGCCGTGCCCTTGATGACGCCGCCGACCAGGTGCGTGGTGTCGATCACCATCGCCTCGAAGCCGTCGCCGACCTGCGCGGCGTACGAGGGCTTGGGCGGGGCGGCGTCGCGGGCCGCCTCCACCGCCGCCTTGGCCGTGTCCGCGGCCTCGTTGCGCTGCTTGCGCGCCTCGATGACCTTGTCGTACGCGGCCTTGATGCCGGCCGCGCCCGGGTCGGTGAACCCCGAGGGGCGGGGCGGGAGGTCGTCCTTCTTCGCCTTGACCGCGTCGTTGTACTCGTCGACCTTGTTGTTGTAGGCCGTGCGGGCGTCCTCGGAGGTCTTCTTCGCCGTCTTGTACTGCTCGATGGCGTCCTTGGCCTGGCCCTGCGCCCACTCCACGGTCTCGGCGAACCGGGTCAGCGCGCCCTCGGCCTTCTCGAAGGCGTCGGCTGCCCTGAACCACTTCGGGGGCTGCTTCGCGACGTGCTCCGCGTAGGAGTCGGCGGTCACGCCCTTGATGGCGTCGGCGTTGAGGCCCTTGATGCCCTTCCCGACCTTGTCGAAGTTCGTGCGGAAGTCGGCGAGGTGCTTGGCGTTCTCCCGGATCTTGGAGACGCTGCCGTAGATGATCTTCTTGGGGTCCTCGGTCTGGTCGAGCTCCAGCTCGGCGACCTCGGCGCCCATGCTGTTGGCCAGCGACCGGCTCTTCTCGCGGATCCAGTCGGCGCCGTCGTCCCAGCCGACGTCCTCGGCGAGGTCGGCGGTCTTGTCGCCGACCCACTCGACGCCGTCGCCGATCCCCTCGACCACGTCCTCGCCGGCGTCCTCGATGAAGTCCGGTGTGAAGTCCCGCCAGCCCATCAGCCGTTGCCCCCGTTACCCTTGGCCTGCTCCAGCAGATCGTTCAGCGAACCGATCCGCCCGTTGTTCTTGAGGGTCTCGCCGGTCTGCTGCCAGGTCCCCTTGATGTCCTCGCCGGCCTTCTCGAAGGACTCGCCGCTCCAGTCCGGCTTGTAGACGTCGCCGCGGAAGAGGTCCCCCCACTCCTTCTTCTCGATGTCGTCCTCACTGGCGTGCGGGTTGCCGTACCCCGCGTTGACGGCGACCTTGAACGCGCCCTGGATGTACTGGTCTTCCTCCCAGAGCGTGCCGGCCGCGATCCCGAGGTTGGCGGCGAGCGTGCTCGCGTCCTGCACCAGACCCCGTACGCCCCACTCCCACAGCTCGCAGAAGCCCTCGAACGCATCGGCCAGGCCGGGGTGGCCCGCCTCCATGCCGGTCATCGACATGGACTCGAAGCCGGCGCCCATCGAAGCGCCGCCGGCCGTCCCGATCTCCCGCAGTTCGGCCACCGCGCCGCGCAGGCCCTCGGTGATGTTCTTGACCGCGGCGGGGTCCATCCCCAGGTCTTCGTTGCCGCTCATCGGGCGTCCTCCTGCCCCGCCAGGTCGACGGCGGCGGCGTCCGGCACGATCCCGCCGACCGGCGGGAACAGCATCGAGCCGTCCTCGTCGGCGACGTTGACGGCCACCCCGGTCGGCCCGTCCATCTCCGGTACGACCGCGTCCACCAGCCGCGCACCGAGGATGGCCAGGTACTCCAGCTCGGCCGTCGCGTCGGCGCCCCGCCGGAGGGCGAAGCGCGCCAGCGATTCCTCGTCCGTGAAGGCGTAGATCCAGCGGATCCCGCCCTGCTGCCCCGACATCAGGGCGCCGTCGGCCACCGGCGCCAGCAGCACCGCCCGCCGGAACTCGCCCAGCAGCCGCCCGGGGTCACCTTCCTCGGCCCGCATCCCGGCTATCTCTTCGACCAGTCCCATGTCAACGCCCCCGTTCGCTCGGCCGTCCAACCTACGCGACGGCAGCCGGGGGACCAACCCGGGGGCCGTGCGAGGGCACTCCGGACGGCCCCCGGGCGCGCCATCGGCTGGGCAGGCACGCCGTCGACGATCGTGTGACCGGCCAGCCCCCGCAGAACAGCCGAACGGAGCCCGGCCCGTGACCCCAGTCGAACTGTCCACGCGCCAGGTCGCGCCGGGCGGCGCGGGTGCGGTGGCGCCCGGCGACGCAGGGGCGGCAGTGCCCGGCGACATGGCAGTGCCCGCCGACATGGGCGCCGCGGCAGCGCCCGGCGACGTGGGCGCCGCGGCAGCGCCCGCCCGCGAGCCGTGGCACCGGCGCCGCCGTGTGCCGCTGTTCGCCACCGTGTGCGTGCTTCCGCTCTACGCCCTGTGGGCGGTGGCCTTGGCGACCGGTGGCGGGGATCTGGCGGCTCAGGAAGCGTGGGCCGGGTTCGCTGCACGCCACCCCGGTTCCGCGTACAACCTGTCCTGGCACGGCGGGCTGCACACCGGCGCCTACAGCCTGATCTCGCCCTATGTGATGGCGGCCTTCGGGGTGGTTCCCGTGACCGTGGCGAGCGGCCTGGTGTCCACCTGGCTGGCGGGACGGCTCTGGGCCGGCAGCGGCCTGCACCGGGCCTGCTGGCCCGCCCTGTTGGCGGGCCTGATGCTCTGGTGCCAGGCGGCCTCGGGACGCACCACATTCCTGCTGGGCGCCGCCTTCGGGCTCGCGGCGGTACGGGCGCTCGTGAGCGGGCACCGCGCCGGCGGCCACCGCGCCGGCGGTCACCGCGTGAGCGAGGACCGCGCGCGCGAGGACCGCGCGAACGGGGTCCGCGCGAACGGGCGCCGCGTGAACAGGGACCCCGCGAACGGGCGCCGCGCAAGCCGGCGCCGCATGAGCCGGCACCGCACGAGCCGGCGCCGCGGCCCGGTCATCGCCTGCTGGGCGGTGCTGGCCACGATGGCGAGCCCCGTCGCCGGGCTGTTCCTCCTGGTCGTGGGCGCGGCAGGGCTGCTGACCTCCCGTCGGGCGGCGGCGGCCGCCGCGACACTGCTGCCCCCCGCCGCCGTCCTCGGCCTGACCGCCTGGCTGTTCCCCTTCCAGGGCGAACAGCCCATGCCCTTGGTACGGCTCTGGCCCCCGCTGCTCATGGGAGTGGCCGCCGCCCTGGCGGCCCCGCGCTCCTGGCGCACGGTGAGGGCGGCCGCGGCGGTGTACGCGGTGGGAGTCGGACTGACCTATCTGTTCCCCTCGCCGGTGGGGACGAACGTCGAGCGGCTCGCCCATCTCGCGGTCCCCCCGCTCCTGCTCGCCGCCGCGCTGGCCGACGGCGTCCACCGGCGGTTCCTGACGGTGCGACGGGGTTCTCTCGCCCTCGCCCTCCTCCTCTCCGTGGCCTGGGTCGGCGGGAACACCGCGGCCCACATCGGCGACACCGCCCGGGTCCCCGCATGGGCCGCGCAGACCGGCGGGGTCGTACGCGCCCTCGAACGGCTGGGGGCGGACCGCAGCAGGGTGGAGGTGGTCATGGCACGCAGCCATCGCGAGGCGGCCGTGCTGGCGCCGTACGTCCCTCTGGCGCGCGGCTGGAACCGGCAGGCCGATGTCGAGCGCGGCCGCCTGTTCTACGAGGGAACGCTGACCGAAGCGTCGTACCGCGCCTGGCTCGACCGCTGGGCGGTGGGCTTCGTCGTGCTGCACGCCGGCCCGCTGGACGCCGCCTCGGAGCGGGAACACGCCCTGGTGGCGAGCGGCCCCGCGTACCTCCAGGCGGTGTGGCGGGACGCGAACTGGCGCGTCTACCGGGTCAGCAATCCGACGCCCTTGGTGACGGCACCCGCGTCCGTGGTGCGGTCCGACCGTGCCGAGGTGGTGGTACGGATGCCCAGGCCCGGCACCGTGACCCTGCGGATCGCCTACTCGCCGTGGCTCCGGGCGGCGGGCGGATGCCTGGCCCCGGCCGGGGCCGACGGCGGGCTGACCCGGCTGACGGTGGCCCGGCCGGGCAACGTCACGATCGGCTCCGCGTACCGCGCCGGGGACCGCCGATGCGCAGCCTGAAGGAGACCCCCGTGTCACGGCGGGAAGCCCCGGTGTCACGGCGGGAAGCCCCGGTGTCACTGTGGGCGGCACCGCTGTCGGCCCGGCTCGCGCTCGCCTGCGTCCGCCACCACCGGCTCGTCCTGCTGGTGTGGCTGCTGCTCCTGGGCGCCGGCCTGGCCGCCGTCGGCCCCGTGGTGGACCGGCTGGACCGGCAGCCCTGGAGCGTGGCCCCGCACGAGTCGGTCCGGGCGAACCGTCTGATGGACGGCGTCCGGTCGTACGGAGCGCAGATCGACGCGGTGGTGGCGGGCATGCCGGTCGCCGATCCCCGGTTCCGGCGGGAGTTGGCCTCCGCGCAACACGACCTGTCGGCGGTCCCCGGTGTGTCCTCGGTGACCGGCCCCGGCCGGAACCCCTCGGCGGTCTCGGCCGACGGCAGCGCCGCCCTGGTTTCGGTCCGCCTGGAACAGAACCTTCCCGACCGCCTGCGCAGCTCGTCCGAACAGGCCGTCGAATCCCGGTTGCGGAACATCGCCGACGCCGTCCCCGGCCTGGAGGTGACCCTCGGCGGCAGCGATCGCGCGCGCCGCGCGGTGGCGGACCAGTCGCTGGCCGACACCCGGCGCAGCGAGATGATCACACTGCCGGTGACCCTGGCGGTGGTCTATGTGCTCTTCGGCGGCCTGGTGGCCGCCTCCGTACCGGTGCTGGCGGCCGTCTGCACGGTCGGCACGGGCATGCTCTGGCTGCTCCTCCTCTCCCGCTGGTACGGCCTCACCACCCCCGCGCTCTCGACGACGACGATGGTGGGGCTGGCCCTGGCCATCGACTATTCGCTGGTGACGGTGGGGCGGTTCCGGGAGGAGCGGGCCGCGGGACACGGCGTCCCCGAGGCGGTGGTGCGGACGATGGGCACCGCGGGCCGCGCGATCCGCTTCGCCGGGCTGGTCGTGGCCGCCGCCCTGTGCGGACTGGCCGCCTTCCCCAGCGAGTTCTACGCCGCGATCGGCCTGGCCGCGGCGGGAACCGTCGCCCTCTCCCTCGCGGCGGCGCTGACCCTGACCCCGGCGCTCCTGGCGGCCTTCCCGAAGCGGATCGGGGCGTGTGCCGCGGCCCCTCACACGGACTCCGGAGGGTTCGCCCGGCTGGCCCGCCGGACCCGCCGGCACGCACCGGTCGTGGCCGTCGGCGTGGGGGTGCTGCTGCTCGCCTGCGCCATCCCCTTCCTCCGCGTCCACCTGGTCAGCCCCGTCGGGGAGCAGCAGCTCCCGCCGGGGGCGGAGGCGCGCCGCTATGCCGACGCCGTGGCCGAGCGGTTCCCCCAGCACCGCGCCGACGCGGTGGTCGTCGTGGCACGCACCGACCCGGCCCGGCTCCAGGGGTGGGCGGCCCGGTTCGCCGGCGGCCCGGACGTCGAGGCGGTCGGCACGGTTACGGCCGCCGGCCCCGGCGTCGCGGTCGTCCGCATCACCCCGCTGTCCGACTCCGCCGGCACGGCCGCCGAAGGGCTGGTCCGGCGCCTCCGGGCGGACCGGCCGCCCGACTTCCCGGTCTGGATTACCGGACGCCCCGCCCTCGACCTCGACTTCAGAGCCGAGGTCGCCGACCACGCGCCCCAGGCAGCCGCCCTGATCGCGCTGACCACCTTCGTCCTCCTCTTCCGGATGACGGGCTCGGTGCTGCTCCCGCTGAAGGCCATCGCGATGAACACCCTGTCCCTGGGCGCCTCGTTCGGCGCCCTGGTCCTGGTCTTCCAGGACGGCTGGGGCGCCCGCACGCTGGGCGTGCACACCCTGGGCGGACTGGGCTACTGGCTGCCCGTGGTGGTGTTCGCCCTGGCCTTCGGCCTGTCGATGGACTACGAGGTGTTCCTGCTCTCCCGCATCCAGGAACTCCACGACTCCGGGGTGCCCAACGACCGCGCGGTCGAGCTCGGAGTCCAGCGCTCCGCCCGCATCATCAGCTCCTCGGCCGCCTTGATGTGCATCGTCTTCACCGGTTTCGCCCTGGGCCGGCTGATCATGATGAAACAGCTGGCCGTCGCCCTGACGGTCGCCGTGGTGGTCGATGCCACCCTGGTCCGCTGCCTCCTGGTCCCGGCCACGATGACCCTCCTCCGCACGGCGAACTGGTGGTCCCCACGGGCCCTCCGCCGCACCCGCCTCAGCCCGCCGGCCCCGGCGGCCCGGCCCGCACCGGGGACCGCACCGGAGCCCGCACCGCAACGTTGACGACGTACGGCGGCACCGGTGCCGCGCCTTCAGGACCTGCGCAGACGTACGACGTCCCCCGTCCTGCCGCCGGCAAGGACGTCGATGCGGATGCCGGCGGCGGGGTCCGTGAAGGTCTGGCCGGGGGTGAAGGCCGCCATGTCGGGGCCGGTGCAGCCGGCCGGCGGGGTTGCGCCGGGGTTGCCGTTGACGATCCGGACCGGTCCCTCGCCGGTCGGGGTCGCGGAGTCGACCTTGTAGATGAGGACGCCTGCGGAGCAGGCGTCCTGGTCGGTGCCCTCCGCTCGGCGGGACTCCGCGACGTACGCCGTCGTCTCGCCGGTGCGCAGCACGGCGATCTTGGTGCCGCCGGGCCGTTCCACCGGGGTCAGGCGTACGGTGCGCCGCTGTCCGGTGGCGGCGAGGCAGGCGACCTGGTCGTCGCGGGTCCAGCCCAGCTTCCAGGAGTGCCAGCCGAGGTACTGGGGAGCGTGGCCGGCGATGTTGCCCATCACGTCCCAGCCTCCGACGTGCTGATGGGTGGCGCCGGTGAAGGAGTACAGGTCGGGCAGGCCGAAGGTGTGGCCGGTCTCGTGGGCGACGACCTTGTGGCCCCAGCGCCAGAGGTCCTGACCGAAGGTCACACCCCACTTCAGGCGGGTGCCGTCGGCGGTCACGCCGGCCGTGGCGGGGTCGTGGAGGTAGGTCGGGGAGAAGGAGATCGCGGAGGCCGCCCTGGTGGGAACGACGTAGACCATGTCGTAGTGCGAGAAGTCCGCGTACGGGTCGGCGGCGGCGATGGCGTCGCGTACGTACTTCTCGTGGGTCTCGAAGGTCAGGCCGCGCTGGAAGCCGTACGAGTCCGAGTCCGCGGGCATGCGGATCCAGCGGTGCAGGGAGGTGAGGGCGAGGCGGGAGCGGCCGTGGCTGGCCGTGCGCATCCAGTCGGCGGCCGGGGCCAGTTGGGCGGCGTACGCGTCCGTGGCGTCGGTGGCCGGGGCGTCGGGGAAGTCCACGAACAGCGTCAGGACGCGCCGGGTGCCCGTGGACGGCTGGAACCGGACGCGGTCGGTGTCGTGGCCTTCGTCGGTCCACCCGGTCCTGCCGGGGAGCGAGCAGTCGGAGGCGGGAGCAGCCGGCCGGGGCTCGGTGGAGGGGGCGACCGCGTTCGCTGTGGCGGAGGTTGTCAGGCCCGCGGCGAGGGCGAGAGCTGCGGTGATGACACCCAGGCGGGCAGGCACGGCAGGTACGGCGGAGAGGGCGGACAGGGCAGACATGGGACTCCCGTCGGAGGCGGTCCGTGACGGACGGACAGGGCAGCGGAGCGAGGCGGGGAACGGGGGTTAGGCGCGGCCTGCGGCCAGGTCCATCAGGCGGGCGAGGACGCGGCCGCCGGAGGCGGTGACGCCGTCGTGCTCCCACTCGTTGGTGACCCAGACACGGGCGGAGCCGACGGCACGCGCCGTGCGCAGGGAGAGGCCGGCGTCGACGTACATGTCGTCGTGGTAGACGACCGCGGCGAGCGGGACGTCGTTGGCGGCCAGGCGGTGAGGGTCGTAGAGCGGGGTCCAGTCGCCGCGCCGGGCCAGGAGGTCTGCGGCGTCCGCGAAGGGGCGCAGGCCCTTGATCTCCTCGAACATCCAGGGGTAGATCATCTCTCCGGTGAGCAGGAGGGGGTCGGCGTCCTCGGCGAATTCGGGGAAGCCGGCGAGTGCCCGGGAGGCCGCCCAGTCGGTGGGACCGGTTCCCTGTCCGTACAGGGTCTCCTGCATGACGGCGAACAGCGGGTTGTCGGTGAAGCCGGTCAGGGCCTCCACCTGGTGGAGGAAGGTGTCCGTCAACCGGCCGTCCTCGTCCAGGGATTCGTCGAGGAGCCAGTGGATCCGTTCGAAGCCGTCACCCATGCCGAGGGCGAGACCGAGGGTGCGCAGGCGGCGGACCGTGAGGCGGTCGCCGCCCGGCAGCCGGACGTCGTGGGCCGCGAGGAGGTCGGCGATCCTGCGGAGTCGGGGGGCGTCGTCGGGGTAGCGGGCGTACAGGTCGAGGACCCTGTCCCGCACCCGGGGGTAGGTGCGGGCGTACACGTCGTCGGCGGTCGCGGTGAAGCCGGGCAGGCCGCCGGTGACGTAGCAGGCCCGCAGCCCCTCGGGGGCCCGGGAGAGGTAGGTGAGGGTGATGAAGCCGCCGTAGCTCTGGCCGAGCGTCTCCCAGGGGGCGTCACCGCACAGTTGGCGGCGTATCAGTTCCGCGTCGGCCACGATGGCATCGGCGCGGAAGCAGGACAGGTGCGCGGCCAGTCGGGCCGGGGAGTCGAACCGGGAGGCCGTGCGGGCGGTGACCGGGGTGGAACGGCCGGTGCCGCGCTGATCGAGGAGCAGCACCCGGTGGGTTTTGAGCGCCTGGGGCAGCCAGCCCGGCGAACCCGCCGAAGGACGGGGAGCCTTGCCGCCGGGCCCGCCCTGCAGATAGAGCAGCCACGGCAGTTGTTCACCGGTGCGGGCCGGGTCGACGACCTCCCGCGCGAACACCCGGATGGTCGGACCGGCCGGGAGGGAGTGGTCCAGCGGGACGGTGAAGAAGTGATCGGTGGTGGCGTACGCCGGATTCATGACGTCAGCGTCGATCACCGCGCCCGCCGCGAAAAGCTCCCGCCGGGGCATAGCACCGTGTTATGGGGTTACGCGACATCTTGAGCAATGCAATTTCACATTACTATTTTACGGGTCACATTCCAGCTTCGGCTTCACCGGCTCCGGGAGTGACCACCCATGAACGCGCGCACCAGAACCACTCTCGCCACCGCCCTGGCGGCCGCCCTCACCCTCGGGGCCGCGGCCGGCTGCACCGGCGGACAGAAGGCGGGCGGCGACCGCAGCGGCCAGAACCCGGCAACGTCCAACAGCGGACAGGTGGTCGGCGGCACCCCGCAGAAGGGCGGCACCCTCACCGTCCTGTCCAACCAGGACTTCACCCACCTCGACCCGGCCCGCAACTGGGTGTTGGGCGACATGGACTTCGGAACCCGGCTGCTCTACCGCACCCTCGTCACCTACCGGGCGGAGCCGGGCGCCAAGGGCGGGGAACTGGTCCCCGACCTCGCCGAGGACCTCGGCGTCTCCTCCAACGGGGCCAGGACGTGGACCTTCAAGCTCAAGAAGGGCCTGAAGTACGAGGACGGCTCGCCGATCACCGCCCAGGACATCAAGTACAACGTGGAGCGGTCCTTCTCCCCCGACCTGCCCGGCGGCCCCGACTACGCGGCCCGCTACCTGGCCGGCGCCGAGGGGTACCGGGGCCCCGCTCAGGGCCGGCACCTCGACTCGGTCAGGACGCCCGACGACCACACGGTCGTCTTCGAACTCCGCAAACCCTTCGCGGAGTTCCCCTACGCGACCGTGCTGCCGACCTTCGCCCCGGTGCCCAAGGCCCAGGACAAGGGCCCGCAGTACGACAGCCGCCCGTTCTCCTCGGGCCCGTACCGGATCGAGTCGTACGACCGGGACAAGAAGCTGGTCCTGGTCCGCAACGAGCACTGGGACGCCAAGACCGACGCGGTGCGCAAGGCGTATCCGGACAAGGTGGTCGTCGTGATGGGGCTGAGGGCCAACCAGATCGACGACCGGCTCATCGCCTCGGCGGGCGTGGACGCCTCCGCCGTGTCCTGGGGCAAGCTGCGCCCCGAGAGCACCCCCAAGGTGCTGACCAAGGCCGACGTCAGGGCGCGGCTCCTGGCCGAGTCCACCACCTGCACCGAGATGGTGCAGATGAACACCGGCAGCGCGCCGTTCGACGACGTCAAGGTGCGGCAGGCAGTGCAGTACGCCCTGGACCGCGAGGGCATCGTGACCGCCTCCGGCGGGCCGGCGCTCAACGACGTGGCCACCGCCTACATGCCCGGCCCGCTCTTCGGCGGCAGCCAGCCCGACACCCTGAAGATCCCCGCCACCGGTGACGTGGAGAAGGCGAAGCAGCTGCTGAAGGAGGCGGGCAAGCCGGACGGCTTCGCCACCACCATCACCGTCTCCAACGGCGACAAGGGGACCGCCGAGTCGATCCAGCAGTCGCTGGGCCGCGCCGGGATCAAGGTCACCATCGAGACGGTGGACCCGTCCGCCTTCTACGACACCATCGGCGACACCAAGAACCGCACCGGCCTGGTCTACACCGGCTGGTGTCCCGACTACCCCTCCGGCTCCACCTTCCTGCCCTTCGTCTTCGACGGCCGCTACATCAAGGAGAAGGGCAACTCCGGGAACCACTCGCTCTTCCGCGACGAGGCGACCATGAAGCGGATGGACGAGATCGCCGCCATGACCGACGCCGCGCAGGCCGGCACGGCGTGGCGCGAACTGGACGGCCTGATCCTCGCCAAGGCCCCGGCGGTACCCGTCGTCATGGAACGCATGCCCCTGCTGCTCGGCACCAACGTGGCGGGCGCCTTCGGCCACACGTCCTTCGGCGGCCAGATCGACTACGCCACCGTCGGCCTCAAGAACCCCGCTCAGAGCACCGGCTGAAGGAACGAGGCGTGCCCCGGCTCCCTACGATCGAGGAGCCGGGGCACAGCCGTCCGCGGGCGCGCTACGACTTGGTGATCCGTACGGTCTCCCCGTACCCGTCCGCACTCAGCACGTCGATCCGGACACCTGCCGTGGCGTCGGTGAACGACTGACCGGCCCAGTACGGGGCGTCGTCCAGCGGCCGGCAGCCGGGCGCCGGCGTGGCGCCCGGCTTGGCGTCCATGACCCGGATCGGCCCTTCGCCGGTCCGCACGGAGGTGTCCACCCGGTAGATCAGCGCACCGGTCGAGCAGACGGCCGTGTCCCCTTGGACGGCCCGTCGCGACTCGACGACGTACGCGGTGGTGGGGCCGGTACGGACGACCGCCATCTTGGTGCCGGACCCGTACTCGACTGCAGTGAGGTACACGGTGTCACTGCCTGCCGAGGCCCGGCAGACTACCTGATCGTCCCGGGTCCAGCCCAGCTTCCAGGAGTGCCAGGCGAAGTACTGCGACCCGGCCCCTCCGATCAGGCCCATCACGTCCCACCCGCCCACGAAGCGGTGGGCATCGGTGCCCGCAGCGAAGGCGTACAGGTCGGGCAGCCCGAAGGCGTGGCCGGTTTCGTGGGCCACCAACTTCCTGCCCCAGTGCCACATGTCCTGGCCGAAGGTCACCGCCCACCTGATCCTCCTGCCGTCGGCGACGACGCCCGCCGTTCCGGGGTCGTACACATAGGTGGGGGTGAAGGAGACCGCCGACGCGTTCTTCGTCGCCACGACGTAGACCATGTCGTACGGGGAGAAGTCCACGTGGGGATCGGCCGCCGCGACCGCGTCCTTCAGGTACGCCTCGTGCAACTCGTGCGTCAGCCCGCGCGCGTAGCCGTAGTCGGTGGAGCGGTGCGGCATCCTCACCCAGCGCGGGTGCTGGGTGATGGCGAGCCACGCCTTGCCGTAGGAGGCGTTCCACAGCCAGTCAGCGCCGGGCGTGAGCTGTGCCGCGTCCTGGGCCGGGGTTTCCGTCGCCGGCGCGTCCGGGAAGTCCACGAAGATCATGGCAACCCTGACGGTTCCCACCGGGCGCTTGAACACGGAGTAGTCCGTGTCGCGCCCTTCGTCCGTCCAGCCGGTGGTGCCGCGCAGCGCGCAGGACGACACGCTGTCGGCGGCCACGGCAGCGCGGGCGGGAGGCGCGCCGAGGAGGAGGAGCGGGAACAGGGCGGCGAAAAGCAACGCCGAGACAGCCGACCGAACGGTTTTCGACGGGAGATGTGGGGCTCTCACGTGATCGCACCTTCCATGAACGATGAACGGCGTGTGACATTTCACATAAGACTGTCGACGCACGCCCCTGTCCGAAAGCTGTCGTCGGTCCATAACATCCGCGCCATGGATCTGGAGATACGGCACCTGCGGGTGGTACGTGCGATCGCCGAGGAGGGGAGCCTCACCCGGGCGGCCACCGCACTCCACATGACGCAGCCGGGCCTCAGCGCCCAACTGCGCCGCATCGAAACCATGCTGGGCGGCACCCTGTTCGACCGGCGGCAGGAGGGCACGGTCCCCACGCCCTTCGGTGAGCTGGTACTCGGCCGGGCCCGCGCCATCCTGCCGGGCATCGACGGGCTGCTCGCCGACACGGCCCGCGCCGCCCGGCGCATGTCGGCCGCGGACCGGATCCGCATCGGCTCGGTCGGCGCTCCGCTGCTCGGCCATCTCCTCCTGGCCGTGAAGGCGTTCCTGCCCGAGGCCGACCTGACCTCCCGCTGCCAGTACTCCCCCTTCGCCCTGCTCGACGACCTCGCCGCGGGCCGGCTGGAAGCGGCGGTGCTCGGCGACCACCCGGACGAACAGCTGCCGCAGCGGGACGGCGTGACCCTCCACCCGATCGCCACCGAGCCGGTCTTCGCCCTCCTGCCGGCGACCCACCCCCTCGCCGCGCACGACGAGGTCTCACTGCCCGAACTCCTCGACGAGGACTGGGCGGTGCCCCGCCCCGACGGCGACCGCACCCGCGAATACTGGGCGTCGGTCTGCGCCCTGACGGGCCGCACCCCCTCCGCCCCCTACGAAGCGGAAGGCCGGCAACTGATCGAAATCATCCGAGCGGGCCTGGCCGTCAGCCTCTGCCAGGCCACCTTCATCGAGACCCCCGGCATCGCGATCCGCCCCCTGACCGGAAACCCCCTGTGGTACCGCCACCTCCTGGCCTGGCGCCAGGACGGCCCCCTCACGTCCTACGAAACGGAAATCCTCCGCCGAGTCACCACCGGCTACCAGACCACCTGCACATCCAGCCCCGCATACACCCACTGGCAGCACCTGAACCCGACCACGCCCGGCCGCCAACGGCCCCACCCCTGACCGCCGCCCGCCCACTCCCTGGCCAGGGCGTGGCAGCAGGTTCCAGACGGGAGTCAACGCATTCCGGACGTCTGGTCGGAGGCGGGAGTACGCGTCGACGGCACCGGGTCCGGTGCGGCCACGCTCCACGAATTGCCCTATTCAGCGCTGAGGTCCCTCGACCTGGATCGAGGTTCGTGCCCTGGCTGCTTGATCCATAGCTGCCATAGGATGACGAGGACAATCTCAGCGGCCCGCCGGGCTTCCGCTCCACCTCCGTGGAACCGAAGGACATGCCCCCACCCGCACGAGCTACTCCGTGCTGCCTGGGGGCGATTTCTTGCTGTTCCGTGAGTCCGCGGCGTCCTTGGCCAACCGCACCCGTCTCGAAGGACGGCTGGCGGAACTCCTGAGCGAGAACTTCCTCCACAGGCACGGCTACAAGCCCCACGTTGCGGAGGTCCGGTCCTGGGAGCGCAGCATCCCCGCCCTCACGCACGCCTTGGTCGAAGCGGGTCTCGGTGAGGTCGAGATGCTGCTGGAGTACGGGCTGCCGCTGACCAGCAAGCGCGCGGACGTGATATTGGCCGGGGTGCATCCGGCCTCCGGCGATCCGTCGTACGTCGTTGTGGAACTCAAGCAATGGAGCGAGGCTCACCCGGAGGAGGACGATCCGCTGCGGTGCCGCGTGCCCTCCTACCCGGATCCCGTCCTCAACCCCATCGAGCAGGTGCGGGGCTACTGCGACTACCTGGTCTCGTTCAACGGGGCTCTCGAGCGGAACCCTGCATCCGTCACCGGTGTGGCCTTCCTGCACAACGCGACCGAGTTCGGGGTGGCGGGACTACGCGAGGTCGAGGAGGACCACCGGGGCCGTATGTTCACCGGCGACCAGCGCGGCGCATTCCTGGACTACCTGCGCTCTAGGCTGGCCGCGAAGCCGGGTGCCGCCGCTGCCGACGACCTCTTGCAGGCCAGGGTGCGGCCGTCCAAGCAGTTGATGGCCGTGGCTGCCGAAGAGGTCCGTGACCGGGAGCAGTTCGTGCTTCTGGACGAGCAGCGGCTCGCCTACGAGACGGTGATGGCAGCGGTCCGCAAGGCCCGTCGGTCCAACCGCAAGCAGGTGGTTGTCGTCACCGGGGGACCCGGCTCCGGCAAGAGCGTGATCGCCCTGTCCGTGCTCGGCGACCTGTACCGGCGCGGTGTGCCTGCACTCCACGCGACCGGGTCACAGTCGTTCACCAAGACGATGCGCAAGGTCGCGGGTGCGCGCAAGCCGGAGGTTCAGCGCCTGTTCCGGTACTTCAACAGCTTCATGGAGGCCGAGCCCAACGACATCGATGTGCTCGTGTGCGACGAGGCACACCGTCTCCGCAAGACCTCCGCCAACCGCTACACCAAGGCCGCCCTGCGTAGCGGGCGGCCGCAGGTCGCCGAGCTGATCGACGCGGCCCGGGTTCCGGTGTTCCTGCTCGACCAGCACCAGGTGGTGCGTCCGGGCGAGATGGGGACGGTCGAGCAGATCCGACAGGCCGCGGCCGAACAGGAGGTTGACTGCACGCTGGTGGAGCTGGACAGTCAGTTCCGCTGCGGGGGAAGCGACGCTTATCTGCGCTGGGTGACCAGTCTCTTGAGGCTGGAGGGCGACGGGCCGGTCGTATGGGAGCCGGACGGCAAGGTGCAGCTGCTGACGGTGGACAGCCCGCGAGCGCTCGAGGAGTTCCTGAGCGACAAGCGGGCCCACGGGTACGGCGCCCGGCTCTCCGCCGGCTACTGCTGGAAGTGGACCACGAAGATCACTCCCGGGATGACCGCGCTGCCCTCGGACGTGGTGATCGGCGACTGGTCGAAACCGTGGAACCTGTACGGAGACCGATCCCTTCTGGGCGCGCCACCGGCCCCGCTCTGGGCGACCGATCCCGCGGGCTTCGACCAGGTCGGGTGCGTGTACACGGCGCAGGGCTTCGAGTACGACTGGTCGGGCGTGATCATGGGACCGGACCTGGTCTGGCGGACCGACCGGTGGGTGGTGGACCGCTCGGCGTCGAAAGACCCCTCGTTCACCAAGGCAACACCGGACGACGACGTCGACCGGCTCGTCCGCAACACCTACAAGGTACTGCTGACCCGGGGCATGATCGGAACGGTCGTCTACTCGACGGACCCTGAAACGCGTGAGAAGCTCCGCTCGCTTATTTCCTGAGCTACGGCACCGGTCGACGGATAGCATGACCTCGCTGCGCACCTTCCCGGAGGGTACGAGGCTGTGGTTCATGCGTGAAGCCGAACAGGCCGTGAGTGACGAATGGTTGTGCCCGTCGTGTGGCGACACACGACGTGAGCGTGGCTGCCCGCAGGGCGCCCCCTGCCATTCAGATCTCACCAACCTGGAAGGCCGACATGAGCATCGTCGAGTACAAGCCTGCGCGTCGTGAACGGATTCGCGAAATCCTGATCGACATCGCTGTTGGAGTTGTCTCCAGCCTTCTGGCGACGGCCTTGACTGCGGTGGCGGACCTGCTCTTCTGACGCAGGTACGTGGCGGGCCCGGAGAGCCCGCCACTCCACTGCCCGATGCCCGGTGTCAGAACAGTCGAAGGTCGGGACCCGACGACTTCCGACGCTTCCGGCTACGCCTCCCGTTCGCCCGCGGCAGGTGCGGTGGGCGAGCCTCTTTCGGAAGATTCCACCGAGTGGGGCGAAGCCCGTGAATCTCCACCTGGCCCGCCAGGCCCTTCAGGTAGGCGCGGGTCTCCTCGTCCGTGGAGTACAGCACCGTCGCACGGCTCGCCCGGGTCAGCAGCACGTGGTACGCCTGGCGGACGAGCCGCGCGAAGTCGTCGTCGTCCACACTGGAGGCGCTGACCTTCGGGTCGAACGAACCGGGCAGATCGACACGCTTGATGTCCGAATCCGGGCCTTCCTTGCGCTCCTTGCCTCGGCGGAACACCCACTCATCACCACGCCGCACCATGTCCTCACCCATGATCACGCCGCACCAGTCCCATTCCAGGCCCTGTGCCGTGTAGACGCAGCCGATCTGACCGAGGCCGTTGGCGTGGACGGACCAGATGTCCGACGGCGGCACCCCGTCAGCGCAGAAGCTTTCGCTCTTCGCGTTCCAGGGCCTATGCCATTCACCGATCCGGACATCTGCCTCCAGTCGCTTCTCCTCACCCACCGGGTCCGTCCAAGGCCAGCAGTAGCCCGCAACCATGCGCGCGGACGCGCCGGCCTCGGCCTCCGTCCGGATGATCCGTTCGAGCTCCTCCGGGGTGTCCGCGACCTCGACATGCATCAGTCCGTCCGGCCTCCAGAGCTCTGGCACGTCGTCCGTCACGCCGAGTACGGCGCGCACCCAGCGGATGTAGGAACCACTGCCACCGCACCGGAACTGCTCGCGCAGGCGATACTCGAGCAGGTCAGCGCCGTGGCGCTCGGCCGCGTCCTTGATCAGCTGGACGGTGCCGACTTCCTTCGGACGCACGGACTGTCCTTCGTCCAGGAAGAACACCGTCAGGCGTGACGCGTCGAGCAGCTCGTCCACCTGCGGCCCCTTCCCCCACTTCTCCCGCTCTTCCGGCGTCCAGAACCGATTCGTCGAACGGTCGCGCAGGCGATGCGCCTCGTCGCAGATCAGAACGTCCAGCGGGGGGACCGGGGTGTCGACGAAGTTGCTGAAGTAGGCGAACGTCTCCTTGAACTCCCTGTCCCCGTAACCGACGTGCTCCTGAATGGCCGCATTGAAAGCCCTGCTTCCGCTGGCGTACTTCACGGTCCGGCCCTGTGCCTCCAGCTTCGCCTTGATCTGCAGGCCGATGGCACTCTTGCCCGTACCGGCGCCACCTGTCACCAGGAAGATCACGCGCCTCTCGTCCGGAACCAGGGCGGGCTGCTCGGGGCCGGGAAGGACCTTGGACGCCGCGTCCAGGATCTGGTCCGCAACCACCTTCTGCCGTCCGCGCAGGGTAAATACGGTGTCGTCACCTCGGGACCAGTTCATGGCGTCGAGCAGCGGTGTATTGCGCAACCCCATGGTCCGCAGCATGGTCTCGGCCTCCGAGGCCCCGCCCACGGCGGCGAAGCTCTCCCTGAGGTCGTCTAGGAACTGAGCGCGCCGGTCGGCCGTGTACACACGGGCGTACGCGCCCGTCGGTGCGTCAACACCGATCAACGGACGTACGGAGTCGTCCGTGGCGTTGTGGAGGTAGGCGAAACCCCCGCACTCGAATGCGGAGTTCTCGAAGGGACCCCTGCTGCTCGTGAACGCCTCGTAGTACTCACGCAGCTGCAGCGCCGGATGCTTCTTGTCGCCCATACCCGGCACGTGCACCAGTTCCGCGGTGGCCCGTTCGATCCTGGTCACCGTCGACCAGCGCTTCAATTCGACGAGCTGTACGGACGGCCGGTCCTCGTGCGGATGCCGGCCGACCAGGACTACGTCGACGAGCCGGGGATTCGGACGGTCGGATTCGTCGAGCGTGGCAGCGCACTCGACCACCATCTCCACGTTCCCGCGATCGGCGGCGACCAGGTCGTTCGCAAGACTGATCAGACTCTCCGCCCAGGCGGAGCGCTCGGTGACCGAGGCGTCAGAGCCGCGGAAGTACCGCCAGCGCGCAGCGAGGTGCGACACCATGTGGCGGCGCCTGTGCAGAGCGAGCAGATCCTGCGCCGAGAGCTTCAGCAGGAGCATGGACACGAGGTGGTTCCCCCAGGGCACGAGTAGCTCGTGCGGGTGGGGACATGTCCTCGCGAGGAAGTCCGTCGGGCCGCAATCGGTATCGGTGATCTTAGAGAAGGGGTCGCCCGCCGAGGAACGCCGGGCTACGACCCTCGGCCGAAACGTACGGACATCGTGGCCGGATCAACCCCGGGTCACCAGAGGTCCGCTGCCCGCTTCCTCACAGCTGCCTCGGACGTCGGCCGTTGGGATCTCCGAAGAGCCTCTACTGCCGGATGGCCGAGCCCAGCAGCTCTTCAGTGCGAAGCGCCAACCGTGGCCGGAACCCTTGAATGCCGTCCACGTCATGCACAGCAGAGCAGCAGGCGGCACCGCCCTTCACATGAGGACGACCGGTTCTCCGAGACGTCCGGTGCCTCGGAGAACACCGCCTGGTCCAAATGCCCGTCCGGCGTGTGGGTCGTGCCTCATCCTGCAGACTTTGCCGTCCAACATGACGACGCCCCATCAGAACGTGCGTCAAACGTGCGTCATGAGCGTCGAATCTGCGTCGCCCTTAACGCTCACAATGCACACTGCCTAACGTGCAGGTCAGAGGCCCTTTGCGATCGGTTCCAGGATCGCCACGCACTCCACGTGGTGGGTCATCGGGAAGAGGTCGAATACGCGGAGGGTGCGGACCTTGTAGCCGTTTTCCTTGAAGTAGCCGAGGTCGCGGGCCAGGGCCGCCGGGTCGCAGGCCACGTAGGCGATGCGGCGGGCCGAGAGGCCGGCGAGGTGGCGGACCGTCTGCTTGCCCGCGCCCGCGCGCGGCGGGTCCAGGACGATCAGGTCGCACTCGGTGATGCCCGTACGCGGCAGGATCTGCTCGACCTTGCCCTGCTCGATGCGGACCCGGGGCAGGTCGGCCAGGTTGTGGCGGGCGTCCTCGACCGCGCGCTTGGTGGACTCGATGCCCAGCACCGCGCCCGAGTCGCCGAGGCGCTCGGCCAGGGCGCCGGCGAAGATGCCGACGCCGCAGTAGAGGTCCAGGGCCATCTCGCCCTTGCGCGGCATCAGGCCCTGCATCACGGCCTTGACCAGGGTGTCGGCGGCCTGCGGGTGGACCTGCCAGAAGCCGCCCATGCCGACCCGGTACGTGCGGCCGTCCGCGCGCTCGCGCACGAAGGGGCGGCCGTGGACGCGGTGGACGCCGCCGTCCTTCTCCTCCACGCGCAGGACCGAGACCGGCTTGTCGAGTTCGACGAGCGGGAGGCGGCCGCCGGGGCGGGGGGTGAGGACGACCTGGCGGTCGCCGGAGCCGGAGGCGGCGATGGCCTCGACGGTGGCCATCTGGGGCCAGTCCTGCTTCTCGATGCCCAGCTCGCTGACGCCCGGGGCGGCGATCATGCAGTGGTCGATCAGCTCGATGTCGTGCGAGCGGTGCTTGCGCAGGCCGATGCGGCCGTCCTCGTCCACCGCGTACTGCACGCGGGTGCGCCACTGCGGGACCTGCCCGGCGGGCAGCTTGTCGCCCTCGGCGGGCATGACCGTGCCGTCCCAGCCGGCCTCTTCCGGGGTGAGCCCGGCGAGCCGCTGAAGCTGCTCGGCGACGACCTCGCCCTTGAGCCGGCGCTGGGCGCCGGGCTTGGCGTGCTGCCAGTCGCAGCCGCCGCACTTGCCGGGGCCGGCGTACGGACAGGGGGCCTCGACCCGGTCCTTGGACGCCGTGAGGACGGTGACCGCGTCCGCGCGCAGGAAGCGGGAGTCCTCCTCGCCCTCGGTCACGCGGGCGAGGACCTTCTCGCCGGGGAGGGCGTGGCGGACGAAGAGGACCCGGCCCTCCGCGGTGCGGGCGATGCAGTGTCCGCCGTGCGCGACGGGGCCGACCTCGACCTCGTACTCCTCCCCGACCAGTGACTGCTTCTCGTTCTGCTCGGCGCTCGTCATGGTGGGGAGACTCCAAAAACCTGAAAAGGGGAACGGCCGGACGACCGACCCACCAGTTTACGTGGATCTCGTCCCGCCGTTCACCAACCCTGTCACGTGACCGAGCCTGTCACCTCACCGACCCTGTCACGGGACCGAACTTGTCACGTTCCCCAGCCCGGTCGGGTCCCCAGCCCAGTCAGCGCCCCGGTCGGGTCAGTGCCCCGGTCAGGGTTTCGACGCGGGGTCCTTCGGGCGTGCGGCGTTCACCGGGCCGCGGCGTACCGCGCCCGGGGCGTTCCACTCCTGGCGCTTCTTCGCCCGCTTCTTGGCGATCTCCGAGGACTCCAGCTGGTAGGGCACCGAGGTGACCATCACGCCGGGGGTGAAGAGCAGCCGGCCCTTGAGCCGCAGTGCGCTCTGGTTGTGCAGCAGGTGCTCGTACCAGCGGCCGACCACGTACTCGGGGATGTAGACGCTCACCGCGTCGCGCGGGTTCTCGCTGCGCAGCCCCTTGACGTACTCGACGACCGGCCTGGTGATCTCGCGGTACGGCGAGTCGAGGATCTTCAGCGGGACGTTGATCCCGCGCCGCTCCCACTCGGTGCGCAGCGCCTTGGTCTCGGCGGCGTCGACGCTGATGCTGAGTGCTTCGAGGGTGTCCGAGCGGGTCAGCTTGGCGAAGGCGAGGGCCCGCAGGGTGGGCTTGTGGATCTTGGAGACCAGCACGATCGAGTGGACGCGGGAAGGGCGGACGCTGTCGTCGGAGGGGCCCTCGGCGGCGGCGATCTCCTCCGAGACCCGGTCGTAGTGCTTCCGGATCGCGGTCATGGTGGCGTAGAAGATCAGCATGCCGAGCAGGGCCACCCACGCTCCGTGGGTGAACTTGGTGGCGAGGACGACGACCAGGACCAGGCCGGTGAAGAAGGCGCCGAAGGTGTTGATGGCCCGGGAGCGGATCATCCTGCGGCGCGCGGCCGTGTCCCGTTCGGTCTTCAGGTGCCGGTTCCAGTGCCGGACCATGCCGATCTGGCTCAGCGTGAAGGAGACGAACACGCCGACGATGTAGAGCTGGATCAGCTTGGTGGAGTCGGCGTCGTAGACCCACACCAGCAGTATGGCGGCGCCGGCCAGCAGCACGATGCCGTTGGAGAAGGCCAGCCGGTCGCCGCGGGTGTGCAGCTGGCGCGGCAGGTAGCGGTCCTGGGCGAGGATCGAGCCGAGCAGCGGGAAGCCGTTGTAGGCCGTGTTGGCGGCGAGGAACAGCACCAGCGCGGTGGCGGCGGCGAGCAGGATGAACAGGAAGCTGCCGGGGCCGAAGACCGCCTCGGCGACCTGGGAGATGACCGGGTGCTGGACGTAGGAGTCGCCGACCGGGGTGCCGTCGCGCAGCAGGTCGGCGGCCGGGTTCTCGGCCATCCGTACGTTGGTGGCCATGGCCAGCCCGATGATGCCGCAGAACATGGTGACGGCGAGGCCGCCCATCAGGGCCAGGGTGGTGGCCGCGTTCTTGCTCTTGGGCTTGCGGAAGGCGGGTACGCCGTTGCTGATGGCCTCGACGCCGGTGAGGGCGGCACAGCCGGAGGAGAAGGCCCGCAGCAGCAGGAAGACCAGGGCGAAGCCGGCCAGTCCCTGGTGCTCGGGTTTGATCTCCAGGTCGGCGGTGGGGGCCGACATGGTCTGGTCCATGACCATACCGCGCCAGGCACCCCAGGCGATCATGATGAAAACGGCGGCGACGAACACATACGTCGGGATCGCGAAGAGCTTGCCCGATTCCTTCACTCCGCGCAGATTCATCAGCGTCAGGAGAAGGATCATGACGATCGCCGAGAGCACCTTGTGCTCGATGACGAAATCCACGGCGGAGCCGAGATTCTCGACGCCCGAGGAGATCGATACGGCGACGGTCAGGACGTAGTCGACGAGCAGGGCGCTGGCGACGGTGAGGCCGGCCTTGGGCCCGAGGTTGGTGTTGGCGACCTCGTAGTCGCCGCCGCCGCTGGGGTACGCGTGGACGTTCTGCCGGTAGGACGCCACGACGGTGAACATCAGGACAACGACCGCGGCCGCGATCCAGGGGCTGAATTGGTACGCCGACACACCCGCGATCGAAAGGACCAGCAGAACCTCGCCCGGGGCATATGCCACGGAGGAGAGCGGGTCGGAAGCGAAGACGGGAAGGGCGATCCGCTTGGGAAGGAGTGTTTCCCCGAGGCGGTCGCTGCGCAGCGCCCGGCCGATCAGGATCCGTTTGGGCACGTCGGTCAGTTTGGACACGCAGAGGATGTTAAGCGTTCGAAAAGACCGCTGCCCAACCACCACCCCCGCCGCGGGCCAATTACGCACCACTGCGCGGTTACGGACCACACGGGCGACCACCCGTGTGTAGCTTGGGCCATGGTCTGAGACCCTGTGAAGCCTGAGCGTGAATGAGGCTGGAGAGAACAACAGCCGCTGACAGCCGGAAGGACGGCCGTGCACATCGTCATTATGGGCTGCGGAAGAGTGGGCTCCGCCCTCGCGCAGACCTTGGAGCAGCAGGGGCATACGGTCGCGGTGATCGACCAGGACCCCACCGCGTTCCGTCGGCTGGGAGCGGGATTCGGCGGCCGCCGGGTCACCGGAGTCGGCTTCGACCAGGACACACTTCGCGAGGCCGGAATCGAGGAGGCGGGCGCCTTCGCCGCCGTCTCCAGTGGTGACAATTCCAACATCATCGCCGCCCGCGTGGCCCGCGAGATGTTCGGTGTGGAGAACGTCGCCGCCCGCATCTACGACCCCAAGCGCGCCGAGGTCTACCAGCGACTGGGCATCCCGACCGTGGCGACCGTACGGTGGACCGCCGACCAGATGCTGCGCCGGCTGCTGCCCTCGGGCGCGGAGCCGCTGTGGCGCGACCCGAGCGGCGGTGTGCAGCTCGCCGAGGTGCACACCTCCCACGCCTGGATCGGGCACAAGGTCAGCCGGCTTCAGGACGAGACCGGCGTCCGCGTCGCGTTCCTCACGCGGCTGGGCGAGGCGATGCTGCCGACCTCCCAGACCGTGCTGCAGGAGGGCGACCTGGTCCACGTGATGATGCGGACGGACGAGATCGCCAAGGTGGAGGAAGCCTTCGCCGAGGGGCCCGAGGAGGCACACGCATGAGGGTCGCGATCGCCGGAGCCGGAGCCGTCGGCCGCTCCATCGCGGGTGAACTGCTGGAGAACGGCCACGAGGTGCTGCTGGTCGACAAGGCGCCGACGGCCATCTCGGTGGAGCGGGTGCCGCAGGCGGAGTGGCTGCTGGCCGACGCCTGTGAGATCACCTCGCTGGACGAGGCGGCGCTCCAGCGCTGCAACGTGGTCATCGCAGCGACGGGCGACGACAAGGTGAACCTGGTCGTCTCCCTGCTCGCGAAGACCGAGTACGGCGTCCCGCGCGTCGTCGCCCGGGTCAACAACCCGAAGAACGAATGGCTCTTCAACGAGTCCTGGGGCGTGGACGTCGCCGTCTCCACCCCGCGCCTGATGTCGGCGCTGGTCGAGGAGGCGGTGAGCGTCGGCGACCTGGTCCGGCTGCTGCGCTTCAGCCACGGCGACGCCAACCTGGTCGAGCTGACGCTGCCGCCCGAGTCCTCCGTGACCGGCACTCAGATCAGCGAGATCGAGTGGCCGGAGGACACTTCGCTGGTGACGATCATCCGGGGCAACCGGGTGCTCACGCCGAGCCCGGAGGAGACGCTGGAGGCGGGCGACGAGCTGCTGTTCGTGGCCGCGCAGGCGCGCGAGGAGCAGCTGGAGGACCTCCTCCAGGCCCGCCGCTAGGCAAAGGCCCGCCGCGCACGACGTGCAGCGAAAGCACGACGTGCAGCGAAAAAGGGGGGCGGGGGGGCGGGGGGGGGGCCCCCCCCCCCCCGGCCGGGGGGGGGGGGGCCGGCCGCCGGCCCCCCCGCGGCCCCCCCCCCGGGCGGGCGGGGGGGGGGCGGCCCCGCCCACCAAGGCGC